>NZ_KV793345.1:43602-64191 GCF_001808465.1 Trueperella sp. HMSC08H06 | reverse complement strand
CGGGCGCGCGGGAGCCTTCCCGCGCGCCCGCCCTCATTTCGTGGCGACCACACTTTTTAGGGAGACTGATTGGCGAATCACCAGCTTGATGCACGCAAGTACTTTGAGGTGGGAGAGGGATCCACCGGCGAGTACGCCCCCGCCCCGCTCGAGGAGGAGATCCCGCGCGCCGCGGGCAAGGGCCTGGATGGCATCGCTCGCGCCCCGGAGATGGATCGGCATGAGCACATCATGGCGATCCGTAACGGAGACTTGGGTTCGTTGCATTCGTGGGAGCTCGTGACCGCGATGGACGGCCCGGGCACGCGCATGACCGTCTTCTTCGCCGGCTGCCCGCTGCGCTGCCTGTACTGCCACAATCCCGACACGCTCCACGCCCGCGAGGGCACCGTCGCCACCCCGGAGGCGATCCTGGATCGCGTGGGCCGATACAAGGCCGTGTTCAAGGTGACCAACGGCGGCGTGACATTCTCCGGCGGTGAGCCGCTCATGCAGCCGGCCTTCCTTGCCAAGCTGTTGCGTGGGGCGAAGGAGATGGGGATCCATACCGCGATCGATACCTCCGGCTTTCTAGGGCGCAACCTCAGCGACGAGATGATGGCCGACACCGATCTGGTGCTCCTCGACATCAAGTCCGGCCTGCCCGACTACTACGAGCGCACCACCGGCCGCGCGCTCCAGCCCACCATCGACTTCGGCCACCGCCTCTCGGACGCCGGCAAGGAGATTTGGGCCCGCTTCGTGCTGGTGCCGGGCCTGACCGACGACGTCGACAACATCGAGGCCGCCGCCGAAATCATGAAGGAGTTCAGCACGCTCACCCGCGTGGAGGTGTTGCCCTTCCATCAGATGGCGCGCGACAAGTGGGAGTCGCTCGGCATGGAATACCAGCTCAGGGACGTCCAACCGCCCGCGAAGGAGCACACGGACCTGGTCCGCGAGATCTTCCGCTCCCATGGGCTGACCACATTCTGACGCGCATAAGGATGCGCCGGGCTACCTCGCCCGGCGCATTTTTGTCCCCGCTCGCGCCAGGCCCGGCTGGGTGCCCGACAGAACTCGTGAATATACCGGCTGACGATTGCTATAGGCGCCTGGTCGGCCCGAGGTTCACGACTTGTGACGGGGTGACCCGCAAGAGCCGGTCTCAGGGCCTGGCTCAGGCCGGGCGCGGGCCGAAGATGGCCGTGCCTACCCGCACCAGCGTGGAGCCCTCGGCTACCGCGATCTGAAGATCGTGGGTCATACCCATCGACAGCTCGGCCGCGCCCTCCAGCCCCGGCAGCTTGCGCATCTGCTCAGACAGTTCGCGCGTGAGGGCGAACGAGGCGTGGATGTCGGCTGCGTTGGTGGTGTGGGCGCCGATGGTCATGAGCCCGTCGATGCGGATGAGGCCAAGCTCGGCGATGCGCCCCGCGATGTCGATGAGCTCTTCGGGCGCGCATCCCGACTGCGTGTCCGCGCCCGCGGAGTTGACCTGGATGAGGACGGGGTAGGGGCCCTCGGCGAGGCCCTCATCGATGCGCGCCTCCTGGCGGCGGGCGATCCGCACGGCCTGCTTGACCGAGTCCACGGTGTCGATGCGGTCCGCATGATCCATCGCCGTGCGCAGCTTATTCGACTGCACCGGCCCGATCACCGTGTGCGTGGCGAGCACGCCCGCGCCCGCGAGCTTGGCCGTGGACTCCACGAGCTGGGGGACCAGGTTGTGGCCGAACGTGGTGATCCCGCACGCGGCCGCCTCCAGCAGGTTTTCCAGTGGCTGATGCTTGGCCGCCACCTGCAAAGTCACCGAGCCGGGTGCTCGGCCGGCGGCCTGCTCGGCGCGGGCAATGGCCTCGCGCACGGAATCGATGTTCGCGCTGATCATGGTCCTCCTAGCGCTCATCTAACCGAATCATGTGAAGAACCAGAACCCCGGTGTCGTCGGAGGCGTCCAAGTCCACGAGCGCCCACATCGCCCACGTCATCTCCGCTTCGCCGGTCTCCGGCTCTGCCGAGCCCTCATCGTCGAGGATCTGCATGACCAGCCACAGGCGGCCCGGCTTGTGGCCCTCGAGCCAATCTGAGGCCTCGTCTTCGCCCATGCCGGCCTGGAGCAGGTCCGCATACGAGGGGTCCTCGAGGATGGAGAAGAAGCGCTCCGAGCGTGAATCGGCGGTGGTGCCGAGCCGGGCGTAGACGTCCCAGTACGGGTCGATCGCGTCGGCCCAGCGGTCGGCGTCCCACGCGGGGTCGAGCCGAGCCAGGTAGCCGAAGTCGTCGCGGTCGAGCGCCTCGACCCGGGCGAACATGGCGTTGCGGACGGCCGTGCGCAGGGCGTGCTTGTTGCGCGTGAAGGTGATGTTGCCGTCCGTATCCGCGCCGAAAGCGGCCTCCTCGCCAGTCGTGCCATCGCCCGCCAGACCCGTGATCTCGTCCAGGGTCAGCCGCCCGTCGGCGATCGCCTCCCACTCGTCCAGCAACGAGGAATCAATCGAGCGCACCAGCCGCCCCAGCCAGCCGATGATCTCCTCTACCTCGTCGTTGCGGTACTCGTGCGGCACGCTCTGGCGCAATGCCCGGTAAGTGTCCGTGAGGTAGCGCAGCACCACGCCCTCCGAGCGCGCCAGGTCATAGCGCGAGATGAGCTCGGTGAAGGTCATGCCCTCTTCGATCATCTGCCGTACCACCGACTTCGGCTCCAGCTCGTGGCCAGCTACCCACGGGTTCGTCTTCGCATACATCTGCAAGGCGGGCTCAAGCAGCTCCGCCAGCGGGCGCGGCCACGTGACCTCATCAGCCAGCGCCATCCGCTCGTTGTAATCCACGCCCTCGGCCTTGAGCTTGCCGATCAGCTCCCCGCGCGCGGTTTTGCGCTGGGCAACAAGCACCGGGGTGGGGTTTTCCTGCACGGCCTCCATCACCGAGACGACGTCGAGCGCGAAGTCCGCATCCTCCGGGTCGAGCAGGTCGAGCGCTGCCAGCGCAAATGGTGCCAGCGGGGAGTTGAGGGCGAAGTCGTCCGGCACGTCCTTCGAAAAGTGAATCGCCGGGCGGCCGGGGTGCTCGGCACGCCAGGCGCGGTCCTCGTGCGTAATCACCTCGGCCGTGCGAAGCGAGGCGTAGATATCCAGCGCCTGACGCACGAACTTATTGCGCGGCGTAGCCGGCTCATGATTATCGGTGAGGATCTTCGCGATCGCCGGCACCGGGTCCGGGCGCTGGAGCAAGTTGAGGATCATCGCGTGATCGACCCGGAAATGCGACGTCAGCTTCTCCGGCTGGGCCTCCCGCAGCCGCTCGAACGTCTTCTGCGACCACGACACCTCCCCGTCCGGCGGCTTGACCTTCTGCACCCGCTTGATCCGCGCCGGGTCATCCCCGGCCTTGCGCAGGCGCCGCGCGTTTTCGACGTCGTGCTCCGGCGCTTGCACGACGACGTAGCCCACCGTGTCGTATCCCGCCCGGCCCGCGCGCCCGGCGATCTGGTGGAACTCGCGCGCGCCGAGATTGCGCATCTTCGCGCCGTCGAACTTCACCAGCGACGTGATGAGCACCGTGCGGATCGGCACGTTAATGCCCACGCCCAGCGTGTCCGTGCCGCAAATGACCACTAGCAGGCCCGCCTGGGTGAGCTTTTCCACCAGACGGCGGTAGCGGGGGAGCAGACCGGCATGGTGGACGCCCACGCCGTTGCGCAGCATCTTCGACAGGGTCTGGCCAAAGCCCGGGCTGAACTTGAAATTGCCGAGCGCCGCGCGGATGCGTTCACGCTGATCGCTCGAGATGAGCGAGGTGGACATCAGCGCCTGGGCCTGCGCCACCGCCTCCCGTTGCGAGAAATGCACCACGTACACCGGGGCCATGTGCGTGGCCACCAGCTCCTCGATCACCTCGCTCACCGGCTCCGTGGAGTAGGTGAAGTGCAGGGGGACCGGGCGGACGGCATCGTCGACGATCGAAACTGGGCGGCCCGTGCGTCGCTCAAGGTCCTCGACAAAGAACGACGTGTCGCCCAAGGTGGCCGAAAGCAGAATCTGCTGCGCCTGCGGCAACTCCAGCAGCGGCACCTGCCAGGCCCAGCCACGCTGCGGGTCGCCGTAGAAGTGGAATTCGTCCATGACGACGACGCCGACATCCGCCTCCTCGCCCTCGCGCAACGCGATGTTGGCCAGGATCTCCGCCGTGGCGCAGATGATCGGGGCGCCGGGGTTGATCGAGGAATCGCCCGTGATCATGCCGACGTTATGAGCGCCGAACTGGCCGATGAGGTCAAAGAACTTCTCCGACACGAGCGCCTTGAGTGGGGCCGTGTAGTAGGCCGTGCGGCCGGTGGCCAGGCCCGCGAAAAGCGCCTGCGCGGCAATCAGCGACTTGCCCGAGCCGGTGGGTGTGGCGACGATGACGTGGTCGCCGGCAACGATGTGCAGGAGGGCCTCCTCCTGATGCGGGTACATCCGCTTGCCCGAGGACTCGAAGGCGTCCGTGAAGGCCTCCAGGATCGAGTCGGGGGAGGGGTCAAGGCCGTGGTCATCTTCCAGACGGTCAAGGGCGTGGTTAAGGATCATGGGAGAGTCTCGGGGTCGATGGTTGGCGAGTCGGCGGGGGCGGCGCCAGTGGCGTCGTTCGTGCGGCGGGCTCGGGCGACGGCGCGCCAGGACTCGGCGGCAAGCAGGGCCAGTGCGAGCACAATGAGGATCGCGCGCTCGGTGGAGTTGGCCCGGAAGGCGAAGAACGCCAACAAAATCGCGCCGAACACGATGAGCGGGTTAAACGTGGAGCGCCAAAACAAGCGTTGCAAGGTTCCCACGGCTATCCTCCCAGTTGGCTACCGGGTTATCATATACGAAAGGCGACCAGCCTGAGCTGATCGCCTTTCCTTGGTACACCGCCTGGGACTCGAACCCAGAACCCTCTGATTAAGAGTCAGATGCTCTGCCAGTTGAGCTAGCGGTGCGCAACGATGTTTTACTGTAGTCCCGCACAGGCGCTTCGCGCAAATTGATCGGGCACATTTCCGCTGTGAACTGGGGCACCACTGGTGGGTGTGGGCTGCGGTGCGGGCTGGGGCGCCGGTGTGGGAGGGCCGCGAGGCGCCGGGGTGGGCGCGAGGCGAGGGGTGGCGTCGCGAATCGTGTGACGGCGTCATGTGACGCGGACTTACCCCGTTGTCGCGCGCCGGAGCGGCAAATCCATTAGAATCGCAGGCGTGGCTCAACCAAGAGTTTTTCTAGCGACCTCCGAGAATCTGCCCAACCTGTCCGAGGACGAGCAGGGCCTTCCCGATGCCTTGCGCGATCGCGGGATTGAACCCGTGGTGGCCGTCTGGTCCGACCCGTCGGTCAACTGGGGGCAATCCGACCTCACCGTGGTACGCTCCGTGCGCGACTACGCCAAGGCGCCCAAGCAGTTCATGAAGTGGGCCTACTCGGTGCCGCGCATCGCTAACTCGGCGAAGACCATGGAATGGAACATGGACAAGCACTACATGCAGGCACTGGAGAAGCTGGGGTTGCCCGTCATCCCCACCGTCTGGCTCGAGCCCGAGCAGCGCCTGTCCAAGCAGCAGATCCACTCCCGCTTCCCCTCCTACGGTGACTTCGTCATCAAGCCCGCGGTGTCATCGGGCGGGCGAGGCACCGGGCGCTACACCGCCACTGACGCCACCTCCCGCGGCGAAGCCATCCTCCACGCCCAGTACGAGCTCAACGCCGGACGCTCCGTCATGGTCCAGCGCTACCTGGAGGACATCGACGTGGCCGGAGAGACCTCGCTTGTGTACCTCAACGGGCTGGCCTCCTACCAGGTGGAAAAGGATCCGATGCTCCACCCGCGCTACCGCAACACCAGTGAGGCCGGGGTGGTGGAGGAAGTCGTGCGCGCCACTGAGGCCTCCGAGGAGACTTGGCGCTGGGGCGAACGAATCCGCCGCGCCCTGCACGCCCACATCAAGAACATGTCCGGCCGCGACGAACTCCTCCTGTTCAACCGGGTGGACCTGGTGCGCGGTGCGCCGGACTCCGAGGAAGAGTTCTACGTCATGGAAGTCTCGCTCATCGACGGCCAGCTCTACCTGTCCCAGGACGAGGACCACCTCACCCGCTTCGCCGACGCCATCCAAATGCGCGCCTTCTGGTGATGTGCTTCACCGCCGCCGTTTAGGCGGGGTGGGGCCTGGCTTGATATAGTTTCAATTCGTTGCCGTGGCGAAAGCCAACGCGCATGGTGGCTGTAGCTCAGTGGTAGAGCACCTGGTTGTGGTCCAGGGGGTCGCGGGTTCAATCCCCGTCAGCCACCCCACACAAATCCCCGGAATCTCAACGAAAACTGAGAAACCGGGGTTCTTTCTTTCCCCGCCGTGCAACCAACGTGCAACCATGAAACCAAAACCGTGAGTGTTGTCGTCCTCGTCGTCCCGCTCACCCTCGTGGTCGCCCTTGACGCCGCCGGTAGAGCCTAGGCGCCCTACATTCCAAGCCGGGGCGGCATCGACGAACTCACCGACGACGACAGCGGCGGATTAAAGAAAACTGGACGATTTCGGGGCGATCTCCTCATATAAGAAGATCGGCCCGAAAACGTCCAAAATATTCTAATCCGGGGCCGGAGTGGCTACTTATCGGCGGCCCGGTCCCGAGTCAGGTCCGCCAGGATTTCCTTGGCGGCGGCCCGGGACTCCTCGGTGCTCGGCCCTTCGCCGGCGGGCATGAGGATGGCCCGGTAGTAGCGCAGTTCGTCGATGGAGTCGTAGATGTCGCCGAGCGCGGTGTGGTTGCCGGTCTTCTCGGGGGAGGCGAAGTACACGCGCGGGAACCAGCGCTTGGCGAGCTCCTTGATGGAGGACACGTCGATCACCCGGTAGTGCAGGTGGTCGACCAGCAGGGGCATGTCGCGGGCGAGGAAGGTGCGGTCGGTGCCAACCGAGTTCCCGCCGAGCGGGGCCTTGCGCCCTTCGGGTACGAAGCGCTTGACGTAGGCCAACACCTGCTCTTCGGCGTCGGCCATATTGAGCCCGCCGTCCCACTCGTCGATGAGGCCGGTGACAGTGTGCATGTTGCGGACGAAGGGATCCATTTGGGCTACGGCCTGCTCGGAGGGTTTCATCACCAGGCGAAGGCCGGCGTCGAGCGGGTTGAGCTGGGCGTCCGTGACAACCACGGCGATTTCTACCAGCGAGTCGACCTCGAGATCGAGGCCCGTCATTTCACAGTCAATCCAGACAATTGGCGTGTCGTTATTCATGCTCACGCACCCATTCTAGCAAGCGCCCCCAGCAGGACTCGAACCTGCGACACATGGCTTAGAAGGCCACTGCTCTATCCGCTGAGCTATGGAGGCAATCAGTTTATGATACCGCCGGCGCCGGCGAGCGGGTCAAATGGCGGGGAGCCCAATCGATATTTAGGTCCTTTTGGGACACAATAGAGGTGTGAGTACTCCAGCATTTTCCCGTGCCAGTTTGGCTGGCCTCGTCACGCGCACGATCGACGAGCTTCGCAAGGTCGAGCTGCCGTTGGAGATGCCGGGGGCGCGGGAGTTGATGGAGTCGCGTCAGCAGTTGCTGACCCAGCTGGAGAGCCGGATCTTGCCGCATCTGCATTCGGATGAGCTCCCGGCGGTGATCGTGTTTGGCGGTTCGTCGGGGGCGGGTAAGTCCACGCTGGTCAATTCGTTGATCGGCCGGGAGGTGTCGCCAGCGTCGGTGCTGCGCCCCACGACGCGCACGCCCGTCATGATTATGCACCCCAGCGATTTTCCGAAGATGGAGAGCCACGCGCTTGCCAAGATGGGCAAGTATGAGCCGGTGGACTCGGGCATTGAGGGCATCGTGATTGTGGACGCGCCGGACCTCGATTCGGTGGACGACGCCAACCGCGCCCTATCTTCGCGCCTCATCGACGCGGCAGACCTGTGGGTATTCGTCACCACAGCCTCCCGTTACGGCGACGCCGTGGCATGGGACACGCTCCAGGTAGCTAATGCGCGCGGGGTGACGTGTGCGGTGGTGCTGGACCGGGTGCCGGCGTCGGCGCTGTCGGTGGTGCGGCGCGACCTGGCCGAGCGCATGGGCCGGATGGGCTTGGCAGAGAGCCCGCTGTTTATTGTTCCCGACGCCGGGGCGCACGAAGGCCTGCTGCCCGAGGAGTACGTGGCGGATTTGCGTCAGTGGCTGGAGGTGGTGGCTCGTACGAAGGCAGCCGATTCGTTGGTGGCTCGAACCACGGCCGCGACCCTGCCGCAGTTGCGCCGCGATCTGCTCGTGTTGGCCGACGCGGTGGAGGCCCAGGAGCACGCGCTGACTGACCTCAAAGATAAGGCGGTTGAGGGCGCCCACGCCCCGCTGGAGAAGCTGGCCACGAACATCGAGCATGGCCGGTTTGGGCAGGGAGCGCCGACCACGTCATGGCTGTCGCTGGCGTCGACGGGCGGGCCGCTGGCGGGCATGGTGGCGGGCCGCAAGCCGAATGTGTTCGGCCGTCGTAGTGGAACGCGCGACCGGGCGATGACCACGGTTTTTGACGCGGTGGCCACCTCGGTGGGCGTGGCGCTCACGCAAGGTTTGACGGCCGCTCGGGCGAACGTGGATCAGGCGTGGGCGTTCGACGTCGTCAACACCTCCGACCTGCGTCAGCGCGCGAACGAGCGGCTGGACCTGGATGCGATCGCGCAGCGCGCGGTGGACGCATGGAAGGCTGACCTGCTGGCCAAGTACGTGCCGGATAACCCGTGGCTGGGCAAGTCGGGGCAGGCGGCGCTGCTGGGTGCGGCGGCCGCCGGCATTTCGGGTGCGCGCAAAGCGGCGGAGAATCTTGGGGCGAAGGCTGAGGTGCGGGAGGCGCGTGAGGACCTGTCGGCCCGGGTGCGGGGCGCGATGGATGAGCTGGTAGCCGCCTATACCGGCGTCGTGAACGAGATAGATGTGGGGGACGCGGCCTCGCTGCGGTTGCGCGCCACCGAGTTTTTACACCGATAGGGGATGTATGGATCGCCAGGCAGATGAAGAGGTCATTGGGCGGCTGAAGGCATTGCAACGCGCGGTGGGTGCGGGCGGGCCCTACTTCGACCAGTTTGTGGCCAGCCGCGCCCAGGACGATCTGCGCCGCGCCCAGGAGCGGATGCGGCTCGGGCTGGACACCACGGTGGCGGTGCTGGTGGGTGGCACGGGTTCGGGCAAGTCGACCATGTTTAACGCGATCACGGAGCTGGATTTCGCGGACTCGGGTGATATTCGTCCGACGACGGAGCGGGCGGCCGCCTGCACGTTCGACGTGGACGCGAGCGAGTTGCTCGACTACCTTCAGGTGGATCCGGACCGCCGGATTGAGCATTCGTCGATCTTGACGGTGGGCAATGACCGGCTGGACGGGCTGGTGCTGCTCGATTTGCCGGACCATGATTCGGTGGCGCTCGCGCACTCGGCGCAGGTGGATCGCCTGCTGCCGATGGCGGACCTGCTGATCTGGATTGTGGATCCGCAAAAGTACGCGGACGAGGTGCTGCACAAGGGCTTCTTCGAGACGTTGGGTGGACGGCAGGAGGCGATGGTCGTGGTGATGAACCAGATCGACCGCGTGCCGGCTGACCAGCGCGCTACCCTGCTCGGCGACCTGCGTTCCCTGCTCGACCGTGACGGCCTGACCGAGGTGCCGATCCTTGGGGCGTCGGCGCTGACGGGGGAGGGCGTGGACGCGGTGCGTGACCTGCTGGCCCGGGCCGTGGCTGGCCAGTCCTTCAACGCGCGCACGGCCGCCGCTGAGCTCGACGCAATCGCGGGCCGCCTGCGGGCCAACGTGGGCCGGGAGGAGCCGGACGTGGACGGGCAGGCCGTGGCCGATATCAATGACAGGATCGTGCGTTCTTCGGGCATCCCGTCGGTGGTGGAGTCGATCCGGGTGTCGGGCCAGTCTTACCAGGCGTCCGCGCTGGTGGTGCCTGAGCAGCCGGCGAATACGATGGTGCACGCAATACGCGACGCGTGGGTGGCGCACGTGCGTACCGGCCTGCCACCCGTGTGGCAGGAGGCCGTGACGAGCGCGGTGTCGCCCGCTGATCGCTTCCGCCGCGCGCTGGGTGCGGCTATTCGCACGACGCCGTTGCCGGACATCTCCCGCACCCCGGCTTTCGCTGGGCTCGTTGGGGGAGTGGCTCTCGCGGTGGGGGCCGTGGTGTTTGCGGTGCTTGGCGCGATGGGCACTGGGGTGACGATCGGCGTCGTGGCGGGCGGTGTGGTGCTGGGCTTGCTGGTGGCGTGGCTGGGCAAGAGCGCGGTGGTGCGGAGCGCGGCGCGCGCGGCCGCGGCCTACGAGCGCAACGTGCGTGAGGCCGTGGGCGAGGCAACCGAGGAGCATTTGGTTGCCGGCCCGCGCGAGATTCTCTCCCAGCACCGGCAAACGCGCGAGGCACTTGACTCCGAGGTGTTCGCGGGCACGGCGTAAAAGCGCGGGATTACGCGAAAAAAGTTCTCCACAGGTGGCGTTCGTGGCTGCGTGACCCCATTTTCGGGGTAGTCCGAAAACGCGGCGTCGCGGAAATTGGCAAAGTCGGAAGTGCCACTTTCCAGCAATGAAGGAGAACTGATGAACGACACCATTGTCACCATCCGCGGATGGGTGGGAGGCGTGCCACGCCACTATGACCCAGAAGGAAACGAGGCTATGCCCGTGACCTTCCTCAACGTGGGCGTGACCCCACGCTACTATTCTCGCGTCCACAGCGAATACAAGGAGGGTGTGACCACCTGGTACTCCGTGCGGTGCTATGGGCGCCTGGCGAAGAACGCCGCCGGCTGCCTGAGCAAGGGAACGCCGGTGCTCGTGCGCGGCAGGCTGAGCCAGCGCGAATGGGTTGACGCCAGCGGGGTGGTCCACTCATCGTTCGACGTGAATGCCGACTCGATCGGGGTGGAGATCTCCACCGGTGTTGCTAACTACGTCAAGGTGCTGAAGAACCCGCCGGGCGACATGCGAGACGATCGATGGCGGACCGAGCCGAAGGGCGAGGGTGCCGAGGGCGAGGCGGGCGCCGATGGCGAAATGGGCGGCAGTGAGCCGGGCGCTGACGTCGTCGACATCGCCGGGCTCGACCAAGACGCGTTCGAGGCGGACGATGTCGACGCAGACGACGCCGCCCTCGAGGCCGAGCTGGAGGAGGACGAGCTGGTGTAGACGCGGCGGGCTCGCGTCGGGTGATCAAAAGCCCAGGCGCGGGCTTTTGCCGCCCGGGGAGGATAAATTAGGCTTGAGCTAGTATCCAAGACGACTATGGGAGTACTGTGGCTGAGTTTATTTATCAGATGATCAAGGCCCGCAAGACGGTGGGCGACAAGGTCATCCTGGACGACGTGACGATGGCGTTCTACCCCGGTGCGAAGATCGGCATGGTGGGCCCCAACGGTGCAGGTAAGTCCACGATTTTGAAGATCATGGCCGGACTCGACCAGCCTTCCAACGGTGAGGCCCGGCTCTCGCCCGGCTACACGGTGGGAATCCTCCTGCAGGAGCCGCCGCTGACCGAGGATAAGACGGTGCTCGAGAACGTCCAGGAGGGCGTGGCTGACATCCTGGCCAAGGTCGAACGCTTCAACGCGATCGGCATGGAGATGGCCGAGCCGGACGCGGACTTTGACGCGCTCATGGATGAGATGGGCAAGCTCCAGCAGGAGATCGACGCGGCGAACGGCTGGGATATTGACGCCCAGTTGCAGCAGTCGATGGACGCGCTACGCTGCCCGCCGCCGGACACGCCGGTCAACGTGCTCTCGGGTGGCGAGCGCCGCCGCGTGGCGCTGTGCAAGCTCCTGCTCGAGGCGCCGGACCTGCTGCTGCTCGACGAGCCGACCAACCACCTGGACGCCGAGTCGGTGCTCTGGCTCGAACAGCACCTGGTGAAGTACCCCGGTGCGGTCATCGCCATTACACACGACCGCTACTTCCTGGACAACATGGCCGAGTGGATCGCGGAGGTGGACCGCGGCAAGCTCTACCCGTACGAGGGCAACTACTCTACCTACCTGGAAACGAAGGCCCAGCGCATCAAAGTCCAGGGCCAGAAGGATGCCAAGCTTCAAAAGCGCCTGAAGGAGGAACTGGAGTGGGTGCGCTCCTCGGCGAAGGGCCGCCAGGCGAAGTCGAAGGCGCGTCTGCAGCGCTACGAGGAGATGGCTGCCGAGGCCGAGCGCACGCGCAAACTCGACTTCGAGGAGATCCAGATCCCGCCGGGGCCGCGCCTGGGCAACCTAGTGATCGACGCGAAGAAGCTGAAGAAGGGCTTCGGGGAGCGCGTGCTCATCCAGGACCTGTCCTTCAACCTGCCGCGTAACGGGATCGTGGGCATCATTGGCCCGAACGGCGTGGGTAAGACCACCCTGTTCAAGACCATCGTGGGCCTCGAGCCACTGGACGAGGGAGAGCTGCGCATCGGCGAAACGGTCAAGCTGTCGTACGTCGATCAGACGCGCGCCGGCATTGACCCGGACAAGACGCTGTGGGAGGTCGTCTCTGACGGGCTGGACTACATCCAGGTGGGCAACGTGGAGATGCCCTCGCGCGCCTACGTCTCGGCGTTCGGTTTCAAGGGTGCCGACCAGCAGAAGAAGGCCGGCATCCTCTCCGGTGGCGAGCGCAACCGCCTCAACCTGGCCCTCACCCTCAAGCAGGGCGGCAACGTGATCCTGCTCGACGAGCCGACCAACGACCTCGACGTCGAAACTCTTGGCTCGCTCGAAAACGCGCTACTCGACTTCCCGGGCTGTGCCGTGGTCATCACCCACGACCGCTGGTTCCTCGACCGCGTGGCCACCCACATCCTGGCCTGGGAGGGCACGGAGGAGGAGCCCTACAACTGGTACTGGTTCGAGGGCAACTTCGAATCCTATGAGAAGAACAAGGTCGAGCGCCTGGGGATCGACGCCTCGCGCCCCGCGTCCTCGACCTACCGCAAGTTCAAGCGCGACTAGCCTTTGCTCCTGCGGTTTTCCGCAGGGTGCGCCTACGACGCCGTCAGCACCGGTTTCGACGTGAGCCGGGCTGACGGCGTCGTTGGCTATGCGCCACGAACGCGGCGGGAGCACATAGCGTCAGAAGCGCGCACGCTAGGAGCGCGGCCCTACGCGGCTGCGCTGCGGGAGCGGACCATACCCTCCTGGGACATCGTGGCCACGTGCTTGCCGTCTTGGAAGAAGCGCGCGAGGCTCAGGCCGCGCCCGCCCTGGGCGGAGGGCGAGGTGAGTTCGGCGAGGATCCAGTTCGACATGTTGACGTCGCGGTGCCACCAGATCGAGTGGTCGAGCGTGGCGAGCGACAGGTTGGGGCTCATCCAGAACAGGCCATGGCGGCGCAGGACGGGTTCGAGCATGAACTGGTCGGTGGAGTAGGCCAGCAGGGCCCGGTGCATGAACTGGGATGCCTCGGGCATCGGGTTGCGCAGGCGGAACCAGATGAGGGTGCGGTCGGTGCGCGCGCTCGCGGGCTTGACCCAGATCGGGCCGTCGACATGGCGGAGGTCGGTGGCGTTGGTGGAGTTCATGATCCGGCCCACGGGGTTGTCCATGTTGGCGAAGTAGTCGGCGGAGGAGGGTAGGGATTCGGGGGCGGGCGCGTCGGGCATGGGCGTTTCGTGTTCCATGCCGTCCTGGACCTCTTGGAACGACGCGCGGGCCGTGAGGATCGTCTTGCCGTTTTGGGAGGCGTGGACGCGGCGCGTGGAAAATGAGCGGCCGTCGAGGACCTCTTCCACGTCGAGCTGGGTGGGAACATCGAGCTTTCCGGGGCGGAGGAAGGCCGCGGTGATGGAATGGATTTGGCGGCCGAGGTACTCGTCGGCCACGGTGGCATGCGCGGCCACAACTGCCTGGGCGAAGACCTGCCCGCCGTACACGCGCCCGGAGACCTGGTTGAGGTTCGTCCCCTCGTAGGAGCCGGGTTCGCGTTCTTTCATCTTCAGCGTGCGAAGCACGGAGGACAGCGGCTCGTCGTTGGTCTCAGGCACGGGCAGATATGGCATTTTTCCTCGCTTTCGCAGTGGCGGACGCGGTCATGTACCCATCCTACTCTTCGGTAACTTTGCAAACTACTTTTACGCTTTCGTCAAAGAATTGTGATCTGGCTAAACTTGGGCCTAGCACAAAGAAGGAGATGCAATGTCGCATGAGGTAAACCGAGACCTGCTGAAGGCCCTGGCTGAGGGCTACGGGGTGGCGCTCGATTTTTGGGATTTCGATGGTAACTTCCGGGAAGTGTCTACCTCGACCTTGATCTCTGTCCTCGCCGCGATGGGCGTGGATGCCTCGAGCGACGAGTCGATCCGCGCTGAGCTCAAGGCACGCGACGAGCGGCCGTGGCGGCGGGTTCTGCCGCACTGCACGATCGCGCGCGATGACCGGGAAACCACCTTCCAGGTCCACGTGCCCCACGGGTGCTCGGTGCAGGTGGAGATCATTGTGGAGGGCGGCGGCACGATCGGTGCCCGCCAGATCGATGACTGGGAGCTGCCTCGCGACATCGACGGTGTCCTGACCGGCCAGGCCTCCTTCGTGGTGCCCGTGGGTACGCCGCTGGGTTATCACAAGCTACGCGCGCGGGTGATGGACGGTGGGGAAGAGCGCGTGGAGGAGGCGAGCCTCATCGTTACCCCCACCCGTCTCGACGTCGAATCACGGCTTCGCGGGCGCGCCTGGGGCATGATGGCCCAGCTGTACTCCACGCGTTCGCGCCAGTCGTGGGGCATTGGGGACGCGGCGGACTTGGCCGAGATGGGCTCGCTGTTTGGCGAGCTCGGCGCCGACTTCCTGCTGGTCAACCCCCTGCACGCGGCCGAGCCGATCGAGCCGATGTCACCCTCGCCCTACCTGCCGGTGACCAGGCGCTTCTTCAACCCCGTCTACATCCGGCCCGAGGACATCCGCGAGGTCGCCTACCTGTCTGGCCCCGAGCGGTCGCTGGTGACGTGGGCGAGTGAGAACGTGAAGAAGATGTCGCTGGAGAACGAGCTCATCGAGCGCGACGCCGCCTGGAAGGCCAAGCGTGAGGCGCTCGACGTGATCTTCGCAGCCGGGCGCTCCCAGGCCCGCCAGCGCGACTTCGACCGCTTCCGCGAGATGGAGGGCCAAGGCCTGGAGGACTTTGCGCTGTGGTGTGCACTGGTGGAGAAGTACGGGGATGAGTTCCCCGACCAGCTGCGCGACATCAACTCCCCGCACGTGGCGCGCGAGCGCCGCGAGCTTGCGGACCGCGTGGACTTTTGGGCGTGGCTGCAGTGGGTGATGGACGAGCAGCTGAGCCGAGCGCAAAACGAATCGCGAGCGGCCGGCATGCGGATCGGCGTCTCGCATGACTTGGCCGTGGGCGTTCACCCCAAGGGCGCCGACGTGTGGATGCTCCCGGACGCCTTCGCCAGGGGGATCGGGGTTGGTGCCCCGCCGGACATGTACAACCAGCAGGGCCAGAACTGGTCCCAGCCACCGTGGCGCCCCGACTCGCTCGAGGAGATGAGCTACGCCCCGCTGCGCGACATGGCCCGCACGGTCATGCGCCACGCCGGGCTGCTGCGCGTGGATCACATCATGGGCCTGTTCCGGTTGTGGTGGATCCCCGAGGGCTCGGCGCCCACCGAGGGCACGTACGTGCGCTTCAATCATGAGGCGATGGTGGGCGTGCTGCTGCTCGAGGCGCACCGTGCCGGTGTGGTCGTGGTGGGCGAGGACCTTGGCACCGTGGAGCCGTGGGTGCGCGAGTACCTGCGCGAGCGCGGGATCTTCGGCACGTCCGTGTTTTGGTTTGAAAAGGACGAGGGCGGCTGGCCGATCCACCCGCAGGACTTCCGCTCGGACGCGATGGTGTCGGTGGACACGCACGACCTGCCACCGGCCGCCAGCTACTTGGCCGGCGAGCACGTGGACCTGCGCGAGAGCCTCGGCCTGCTCGTCAAGCCTGTGGAGGAGATGCGCGCCGAGGCGCGCGAGGAGCGAGATCGGGTCATGGCCCGCCTGCGCGAACACGGCCTGATCGGGGAGGACCCCTCGGAGCGCGAGGTGGTGGAGGCCCTGCACGCGTACATCGTGCGCACGCCCGCCCCGATCCTGCAGGTGTCGCTGGTCAATGCCGTGGGCGAGCGCCGGGCCCAGAACCAGCCGGGCACCGACCAGGAGTATCCCAACTGGCGCCTGCCGCTTGCGGACGGAACCGAGCAGGTGGTGCTCGTGGAGGAGCTGGCCACGAACCCGCGCCTGCAGTCGCTCGTCGCCAGGCTCAACCAGGAACTGGAGAGCACTCGCTAGTGGACCTAGATGAGCTCCTCGCCGCGGTGGGCGGGGCTGAGAACGTACGCAAGGTGGATATGGCCCTGGCCCGCATCCGCGTGGGCGTAGTGGACAAGGACCTGGTGGACAAGCCACGCCTGGAGCGGATGGGCGCGATCGGCGTGGTGGTCCAACGGCGAGCCGTGCAGCTCATCTTCGGCCCGGAGGCCGAGCAGATCGGCATGGACCTGGCCCGGCGCCTCTTCGGCGAGCCCGAGGAGTAGCGGCCCGGCCGGGGTCAGAGGCGGTGGTCGTACATGCCGATCGCCTGCATGAGGGCGAACATGGTCACGGGGCCGACGAACGTGAAGCCCAGCCGCTTGAGTTCCTTGGCGAGCTCGGCTGACTTCGGCGATCGGCCCGCATCCGGCCCCTCCCCATACGGGTCGTCTGGCGCGAAAGACCACACGAGCTCGGCGAGCGACTGGCCTGCCTCCTCCAACGCCACGGTGGCCTTCGCGTTCGTGATCGCTGCCCGGATCTTGCGCTCGTTGCGGATGATGGCCGGGTCGGCGAGGAGGCGCTCGACGTCGTCCTCGGTGAAAGCGGCCACGACGCCGGGGTCGAAGCCGGCAAAGGCCTGTCGGAAGGCCGGGCGCTTGCGCAACACGGTCTCCCACGAGAGTCCCGACTGGAAGCCCTCGAGCACGATGCGCTCGAATATCTCGGCAGAGTCGGTGACGGGAAAGCCCCACTCCTGGTCGTAGTAGTCGCGCAGGAGGTCGGATGTGTTAGCCCATGAGGGTCGTATCTGGTTCATGGTGACATCCTACGAAAACCCGCAAGCCTAACCCGCCGATAATGCGTGGATTGTGGATGCGGGCCCCGCATCCACAATCCACGGACAACTTCCTGGCGTGAGGGTAGCAAAAACGCGCGGGTGTGAATCGCCGCACCCGCGCGCTTCGGTACCGTGCCACCAGCTTCGGTGCTCAAGTCGTGCGCCGGCCGGGCCCGTGTCAGCTAGGCCGAACGCGCGGCGTCGCAGGCCTGGGCCGCCGCGGCCCGCTGGGCGTTGCTCAGCCGCTCTAAGACCATGCGGCGCAGCGCCGGGGCCGCCTCCGCGTTCTCGTCCAGCCACTGCTGGGTGCGCGCCACGAGGTCCACCCCGAGGTCCAGCCCGTTGAGCGGGGCGGGGTAGACGAGGTTGACGAAGTTCTGCGAGAACTCAAGCGTCCGGTTCTCCCACTGGTTGAGGATCTCACCGAAGAAGCGCTCCACGTACGGCACGAGCAGCTCCGGATTGCCCTCGGTGAAGCCCCATCCCAGCGCGCGCTGCACGGAGTTCGAGGTCTTGCCGCCCACGATGTCCTCCCATGCGCGCTCCTTGGCGCCCGCGTCCGAGATCGACGCCCGGGCACGGGCCGCCCCCGCCGCTCCCGACGCCGTGTTGTCACGCTCGGCCAGCTCGGCGGCGATGGTTGCCTCATCCACGCGCCCAGCCGCGGCCAGGCGGCGCAAAATGTCCCAGCGGAAGTTGGCATCCACGGCCAGCCCGGCCGGGACGTTGTCGTCAGACAGCCACCCGGCCACGAGGTCGAGCTGGCTGTCCCCGCTCATAGTGACGGCGGCCATCGCGATCTGAAGCTGGCGATCGGAGGCAGGCTCGGTGGTGGCGAGGATCTCGAATAGGCGCGCGGCCACCTTTTCCTTGAGCTCCGGTCGGTTCGCCGGCGCGGAGTATAGCTCAGTGGCGGTCTGCAGCTGGGAGAGCAGGTAGCGCAGCACCGTGCCGTGGTCCTCGGTCTCGAGAGCACGCAGGGCGAGCTCCACGTAGTCGGTGGCGGGCAGCTCGGCGTCGCGGCACATGTCCCACATGGAAGCGAGCACGAGCGTGCGCGGGAGGCGATCGGTGAAGGCGTTGATGTGATCGCGCGCCGTGGCGGCCGACCGTTCGTCGAGGCGCACCTTGGCGTAGGCGAGGTCGCCGTCGTTGATAAGGAAGAGGTCGGGGCGGCGGGTGCCCGCCAGCTCGGCCACCTCGGTCAGCTCCCCGTCGATGTCGAGCTCAACGTTCACCACGCGCTCGAGCTTACCGCCCTCCAGGGCATACCCGCCGACCCCGATGCGGTGCGGGCGCAGCGAGGCGTGCTCGTCGCATGTCTGGCGGATAGCGAACCGCGTGATCGTCTCCCCGTCGGCCTCGATCACCGGGGTGAGCGTGTTGATACCGGCCTCCTCGAGCCACAGCTTCGACCAGGCCTTGAGGTCGCGCCCGGAGGCGGCCTCGAGTTCCACCAACAGATCCTCCAACGTGGCGTTGCCCCACGCCTTCTTCTTCAGGTAGCGTGAGACGCCGGTCATGAACTCGTTGTAGCCCACGTAGGCCACGAGCTGCTGGAACACGGAGGCGCCCTTGCCGTACGTGATGCCGTCAAAGTTGACCATTACGTCCTCCAGGTCGCGGATCTCGGCCGCGATCGGATGCGTGGAGGGCAGCTGGTCCTGAGCCTGCGCCCACACCTTCTCCGAGGCGTTAAACGTTACCCATGCGTCCGTCCAGCGCGTGTTCTTTGCGGTGGCCACGTGGCTCATGAACTCGGCGAACGATTCGTTCAGCCACAGGTCATTCCACCACTTCATCGTCACCAGGTCGCCGAACCACATGTGGGCCAGCTCGTGGATAATCGTGATCGCCCGACGCTCCACCAGGGCGGCGGTGGGGCGGGAGCGGAAGACGTAGTCATCGAGGATGGTCACGCAGCCCGGGTGCTCCATGGCGCCCGCGTTGAACTCGGGCACGAAAATCTGGTCGTACTTGCGGAACGGGTAGGGCACGTCGAACTCGTTTTCGAACACCTCCATGCCCTGGATCGTGATGTCAATGCACTCCTGGGCGTCCAAGTACTCGCCGAGCGAGGCACGGGCGTAGACGCCCATGGGGATGACGCGCCCGTCGGTGGACGTGTAACTGCCCGTGCCACCTACGTACGGGCCGGCCACGATCGCGGTGAGGTAGGTGGAGATGCGCTCGGTGGGGGTGAACTCCCAGCGCGCCACGCCGCCTCCGAGCGGGGTGGGCTCCGGTGTCGGAGATACCGAGAAGATTTTCCAGCTTTCCGGCGCGTCCACCACGAACGTGAACTGGGCCTTGAGGTCGGGCTGCTCGAAGTTGGCATACATGCGCCGCGCGTCGGGCACCTCAAACTGCGAGTACAGGTAGACCTGGCCGTCGGCCGGGTCGACGGCGCGGTGCAGGCCCTCGCCCGTGTGCGAGAAGGGGCAAATCGCTTCCACGTACAGCTCGTTGTCCGTCGCCAGGTTCGGCAACGGGATGCGCGAATCGGCGTACGAATCGACGGGCAGTTCCTCGCCGTTGAGGCGGATCGCCAGGACCTCGTCCGCGATGAGGTCGATGAACGACGACGCGCCCGGGGTTGCCGCGAAACGCACGGTGGTGGCCGAGCGGAACGTCTCCTCTCCGGTGAGGTCGAGTTCGACCCGGTAGGTCTCGGTCTGGATGAGGTCCGCGCGCTCGCTCGCTTCGGCGCGGGTCAAGTTGGTGCCGGGCATGGTGTCCTTTCTCTTGCCGGTGCTGGCCTGATATCCAAGGATACTCAGGCGGGCCGCCGCGGCCCAACGCGTCAATTCGCCGCTGGCGTAGCTGTGGAAAGCGTGGGCGCAGAGGGGAAGAATGGGGCCATGAGCGACAACGTAGATTTCTGGTTTGACCCGTCCTGCCCGTGGACTTGGATCACCTCCCGGTGGCTCGTGGAGGTTTCCGAGCTTCGCGACCTCAACATCACCTGGCACTCCTTCTCCCTGTGGGAGCTCAACCGCGGCCGCGAGCTCGACCCCGGCTACCGCGCACACATCGACGAGCTGCGCGGCTTCGGCCGCGTCACGATGGGCGTGGAGATCGAGGCGCCCGAGCGGCTCGCGCAGTTTTACACCGTGCTGGGCGCGGCCATCCACAATGAGGGTGCCGACAAGAACGACGCCGCCCTTGCCGCCGCGCTCGCCGCCTCCGGCCTCGATGCCTCCATTCTCGAGCGGGCCAACGCCGGGGAATACGACGAGGCGCTCGCCGCCTCCACCCGCGCGGCCCTGGAGAAGGTGGGCGACGACGTCGGCGTACCCATCATCGCGGTTGGCGACACGGCCTTCTTCGGGCCAGTCATGTCGCCCGCCCCACACGGGGAGGAAGCCGCCCACGCCTGGGACGGCACCCTGGCGCTCGCTAAAACCCCGGGCTTCTTCGAGCTCAAGCGCTCGCGGGATGTGGGGCCGATCTTCGACTAGCCCCGCGCCCGAAGGCGTGTTGGACGCAAGTGAATATGAAGGAGGGGGTTGGCCCGCGGGCCAACCCCCTC
>NZ_KV793345.1:0-43582 GCF_001808465.1 Trueperella sp. HMSC08H06 | reverse complement strand
GCGGGCCAACCCCCTCCGCTATCGGCGGCGTACGAATCTGCCTTTCGCCCGCCGGCCAAGCGCTACCAGATCCGCACCCGTTCCTCGGGAGCCAGGTACAGCTCATCGCCCTCGACCACGCCGAACTCCTCGGCGAACGCGTCCACGTTCTTCACCACGCCGTTGCAACGGAACTCGGAAGGGGAGTGCGGGTCAATCGCCAGGTAGTTGATGGCGATCTCGTCCCGGCGCTTGTTCTTCCAGATCCGCGCCCAGTTGAGGAACACGCGCTGGCGGCCCGTGAAGCCCTCGATCACCGGGGCGTGCGCGGAGGAGGCGTGACCCTCGCGCTTCATCGCGATGTCGTAGGCCTTGAGCGCAATCGACAGGCCACCAAGGTCGCCAATGTTCTCACCCAGCGTGAGTGCGCCGCTCACATGGTGCGGGGTGCCGACCAGCTGGGCGGGCACGTACACGTCGTACTGGCCCACGAGCGACGCCGTCCGTTTCTCGAACTCCGCCCGGTCCTCGTCCGTCCACCAGTTCTGCAGGCGGCCCTCGCCGTCGTACTTCGAACCCTGGTCGTCGAACGCGTGCCCGATCTCGTGGCCAATCACGGCGCCGATTCCGCCGTAGTTGTAGGCCGCGTCCGCCTCGGCGTCGAAGAATGGGGGCTGGAGGATGGCCGCGGGGAACACGATCTCGTTCGCCACCGGGTTGTAGTAGGCGTTGACGGTCTGCGGGTTCATGAACCACTCGTCGCGGTCCACCGGCGTGCCGAGCTTGCCCAGCTGCCAGTCCGAATCGAACTTCTCCGCCGCGCGCACGTTCCCCACCAGGGAATCCGTGATCTCGAGCGCGGAGTAGTCGCGCCACTTGTCCGGGTAGCCGATCTTGGTGACGGTGGTGGCGAGCTTGGCCAGCGCCCGCTCGCGCGTCTCCTCCGTCATCCAGTCGAGCGTGGAGATCGAATAGTGGTAGGCGGCCAGCAGATCATCGACCAGCTGCTCCATGAGCGCCTTGTGGTGGGGCGGGAAGTGGCGCTCCACGTACAGCTTGCCCACGGCCTCGCCCAGCGTGCCGTCAATGAGCGCGACTGCGCGCTTCCAGCGGTCCCGCATCTCCTCAGCACCGTGGAGCACCTTGCCGAAGAAGTTGAAGTTCGCCTGCGCGATGTCCTGGCTCAGGTACGGGGCGCGCGCCCGGACGACGTTCCACCGCAGGTACGTCTTCAGCTGCTCCATGTCGGCCGCCGCCCACTCGCGCGCAAAGCCAGCCAGGGCGTCGGGCATCATCACCAGAAGGGTCGGAGCCGCCTCGCGGGTCAGGCCAAGCCCAGAAAACGCCGTCGTCCACCCAAATCCCGGCGCCGCCTCAAGCAACTCATCCCAGGTCAGCACGTTGTTCGTCTTATCCGTGTCACGCGAATCCACCGCGCTCATATGATGGGACGCAAGCCGGGCTTCGACGCCGTAAATCACCTCGGCCGCAGCCTTCGCCTCGGCGTCGTTCGCACCCGTGCCAAGCGCGTAAAGAGTGGGGATGAAGGCCCTAAACTGCTCGCGGAACTGCTCGTACTGCTCCTCGCGGTAGAACGCCTCGTCCGGCAGGCTCAGCCCCGACTGGTAGAGCCAGCAGATGTACTCCGACGGATTGTTGCGGTCCGCCGAGACCTCCAGGCCGAACGGCATCGGCACGCCCACCTGGTACAGGCGCCCAGCCGCGAGCTCCAGCTCCTCCTTGGTGGCAGCCGAGTCGATGAGCGCGAAATCGTCCGCCAGCGGGGACGCGCCCAGGCCGTTGATGCGGCCCTCGTCCATAAACGAGTCGTACAAGACCGCGACCTTGCGCTCCTCATCCCCGGCCTCGCCGGCCTCCGCGTGAGCGACCGCGTCCTGGATGATCTCCCGCACGTTCGCCTCCGCCTCCAGGCGCAGGTCCATGAACCCGCCCGTCTGCGACTGATCCGCCGGGATCTCCGCGCTCGCCAACCACGTACCATTCACAAAACGGAACAGGTCATCCTGCGGGCGAACGGCATGATCCAGGCCGTCGATGATGTTTTTCGTCGTGTTATCCATCCCACCAGTGTATGCGGCGGGCCGGGCCGAAAGCACACCTGCGCAAACTAAAGCCGCCTCACGGCGAAACCGTGCCGGTATACTTGGGACATGCGTATACACATTGCCGCTGATCATGCGGGTTTTGAACTAAGAGAACATCTCATCGAGCACCTGAGTGCCGCGGGGCACGACGTCGTCGACCACGGCTACAAGGAATACGACAAACTGGACGCCTACCCGCCCGTCTGCTTCGCGGCCGGCGAGGCCGTGGTAGCCGAGCCCGGCTCGCTCGGCATCGTCATCGGAGGCTCCGGTAACGGCGAACAGATGGCAGCCAACAAGGTGAGCGGTGTGCGCGCGGCGCTCGTATGGAACGAATCCACCGCCGAACTCGCCCGCGAACATAACAACGCCAACGTCATCTCCCTCGGAGCCCGCCAGCACACGTTGGAAGAGGCCACCCGCTTCGTCGACATCTTCGTTTCCACCGGCTACGACCCGGCCTCGCGCCACCAGTCCCGCATTGAGATGATGAGCGCCTACGAGGCCGGCGAGCGCTAGCGCGCTTCACGACGCCGCCCGGCCGGCTTTCCGCCGGCGCTTCGCGACGCCGCCCGTCTATGCTGAAGGCCCCCGATGTCCGGGGGCCTTCAGCTCGCTCGGGCCACACTCACATGGGATCACAGCCATTTGACCGCGCCCGAGCACGTTAGATGTAGATGGTCGGGTCGATCAGGTGCTCGACGTCGGACTTCTTGCGGGTCTTGGCGGGGATCCCCACCGCGACGTTGCCCGCCGGCACGTCCCGCACCACCACGGCGTTAGCCCCGACAGCGGCGTCGTCGCCAATCTCAATTGGGCCGAGCACCTTCGCGCCCGAACCGATCGTCACCCGGTTGCCCACCGTGGGGTGGCGCTTGCCCGGGCGCATCGACGTGCCGCCGAGCGTGGTGCCGTGGAAAATCACCACGTCCTCGCCCACCTTAGCCGTCTCACCGATGACAACCCCCATGCCGTGGTCGATAAACAGCCGCCGGCCCAGCTTCGCGCCCGGGTGAATCTCAATGCCCGTGATCGCACGCGCCGCCTGCGCGAGCAGGCGGGCCGGGAGCTTGAGGCGGTCGTCCTTGTTCCACATGGCGTGCGCGATGCGGTATGCCCACACTGCATGCACGCCCGGGTAGGTCAGGAAAACCTCGAGCTCGGAGCGGGCCGCCGGGTCGTTATCCACCGCGGCGCGCAGGTCCTCGCGCATCTTCTTCCACAGGCTGGGGTTCGTCATCGTCGTCTCGTCTCAGGTGGCGGGCTGCTAGTCGACCAGGCCCTCGAACAGTGGGGTGGACAGGTAGCGCTCGCCGAAGTCCGGCACAATCGCCACGATCGTCTTACCCGCATTCTCCGGGCGGGCCGCCAGCTCCGCCGCAGCCTTGAGCGCCGCGCCCGAAGAAATACCAACCAGCAGGCCCTCCTCGTGGGCAACCCGGCGCGCCATCGCTACCGCATCCGCGGACGCAACCGGCAGCACCTCGTCGTAAATCTCCGTGTCGAGCACGTCGGGCACGAAATTCGCGCCGATGCCCTGGATGCCGTGCGGGCCGGCCTTGCCCTCGGACAGGAGCGGGGACTCGGCCGGCTCCACCGCCACGATCTTGATGTCCGGGTTTTGCTCGCGCAGGTAGGCGCCCGTGCCCGTCAGTGTGCCGCCCGTGCCGATGCCCGCCACAAAGATGTCAACCTTGCCCTCGGTGGCCTCCCAGATCTCCGGGCCCGTGGTCGCCTTGTGCTTAGCCGGGTTGGCCGGGTTGGCGAACTGCGAGGCCAGGATCGAACCCGGGCGCTGCGCTGCGATCTCCTTCGCGCGATCCACCGCGCCCTGCATGCCCTTCGCCGGCTCGGTCAGCTCCAGCTCCGCACCAAAGCCGCGCAGCAGGGCCCGGCGCTCCTTCGACATCGACGCCGGCATCGTCAGCACCACCTTGTAGCCACGCGCCGCGCCCACCCAGGCCAGCGCAATACCCGTGTTGCCCGACGTCGCCTCCACAATCGTGCCGCCCGGCTTAAGCTGGCCCGACGCCTCCGCCGCGTCAACAATCGCCACGCCAATGCGGTCCTTGACCGAGTTCGCCGGGTTGTAGAACTCGAGCTTGGCCAGGACGCGAGCTTGATCGTCGGAGACGATACGGTTCATACGGACGAGGGGAGTGTTGCCGACCAGTTCAGTTGCGTTGTTGTAAATCATTGTTCTTCCTTCACGAGCGCGCGGCGCTCACACATGTTTTGGTGTTCTGTTAGAAGCTCTTGAGGGGAGCTACCCGAGGTGGCACACATGCCCGAAAAAGAAGGGCACCAAACTACGGCATGCCACCTTACAGACAGTCGCAGCAACACATCGGTGCGGTCATCATCATCAGGACCGTCCTTTCCGAGGTTGCCATGCACACGTCATGTAAGTGAAAGTTCAACGGTTTCAGTTTACTTTTTTCGGGCCGACAGTCAACGTGGGGTTCACCATGTGGGCAACGTCCCAGCCGGCACATCCCTCACGACGACGCCGACCACCTCCACCTGCGCCGCCCCCGCGCTCAGTTCCGCCACGTCCTCGGCGAAACCCTGGCCGGCCGCCACGTCAATGTGCGCGCGGGTGGGGCCGTACTCCGTGCCCACCACGTCGAAGCCGCGCCCGCGCAGGTCCGCCTCCAACTTGCCCGCCGTAGCGTGCATGGCAGTCACCCGCATGAGCGGGCGCGTGATCCGGCGGGTGACCGGCTCGCCCGACAGCACCTCTCGCACCGCATCCGAATACGCCCGCACCAGCCCACCCGTGCCCAGCAGCGTGCCGCCGAAGTAACGCACCACAACCACTGCAACGTCCATCAACTCATTACCCGTGAGAACGTCAAGCATCGGCCGGCCCGCGGTGCCGGACGGTTCGCCGTCGTCGGAAGAATGAAGGATCGGCTGGGCGCTCGGCACCGACACCACGTAAGCCGAGCAATGGTGGCGGGCGTCGGGGAACTCGGCGCGGGCGTCCGCAAGCAGGGCGCGAGCCTCCTCGACCGAGGCGGCTGGGCGGGAGAGCGCGATGAACCGGGAGCGCTTGATCTCAATTTCAGCGCGGCCGGGGCGGGTCAGGCGAAGTTCGGTCATGACGCTATTATTGCAGTGTTTCGTAGCACAGTTGCCCCACCCTATGTAGCTTTCGGCGCCTGGGGTGGGTAATATCGAACGTTGTCTGCTCGGAGGCGCGCCTCCGAATGAAGGGGTGGCCACGCGGCCACATGAGTATTGAAAGGAGCGGAAGGACATGGCAGTTCCCAAGCGAAAGATGTCCCGTAGCAACACCCGCTCTCGCCGCTCCCAGTGGAAGGCTGAGCTGACCGAGCTCCAGCCCGTTCGCGTTGGTGGCGTTGAGAAGCGCATCCCCCGTCGTCTGGCGAAGGCCGCGCAGAAGGGTCTTGTGGACTAAGGCTTAACAAAATGGGGCCCTCCGGGGCCCCATTTTTTGTGCCCGCCGGGGGGCGGTCACATTACTCCCAATGTTCTCAATTGTTACACTCGTCCCAGCTCCGACTGGCAGCTGGGTGAGGTCTCACCTTGTAGCCCGCTCTTGCCGGGACGATTTGGGCCGCGAAGTGTCGGTTGTCATGGATGTCAGCCGACTCGGCGGCAGGGGTGGCGGCCGCTGGCGTGGTAGCAGGCGGAGTTTGTTACGGTCCGGTAGGCTGCTGGTGCCGGTGCGACCGGCACCAGCAGCCAGGGAGGCGAGATGTCCACAGCCCACGTCCCATTCAGCCGAGAGGCGACCATGACGCCCGCGACCGCCCGCGCCTACGGGCAATTCGTAGGAGCCGAGCTCACCCACTTGCCGCCCATGGCCTTCCACAACCTGTGCTTTCCCACCACGGTCCGCACCCTACGTGCGCGGTCTGTGCCGGCGCCGCTACTTGGAATGGTCCATGAGTCGCTGGCGTGGGAGGTCCTCCGCCCGTTGCAGGTGGGGGAGCGGGCGCGAGTCTCGTCGCAGGTAACGGGCATGGAGCTGGTGGAGGCGGGTCTCGCGGTGGAGGTGACGTCCATGGTGGCGATCGGCCCGACTGTTCATTATGTCGAGCGTGCGCGCTACCTTTCGCGCAACCCCAAGAAGAGCGCGGCAGAATCCGTGGGCGGCCAGCTCGCCGATTGGGAAGCCCCCGCCGTGCCCGACCTGCGCGCCGAGCACGGCACCCGCGCCGGCGTGCTGCCGGTGGACGGCCCGACGCTGGCCACCTTCACGCTCCCCGCCCCGACGGGCCGGCGCTGGGCCCGCATCTCCGGCGATGCTAACCCCATCCACCTCTCGCGGGTCACAGCCGCCCCTTTTGGCTTCTCGGCCGCGATCGCTCACGGCGCCGCCCTGGAGGCACTCGCTCATGCGGCCCTCGGGCTTGACGACACGGCGCCCGCTTCTGGCGCGAGCCGCTTCCGCGCGCCCACCACCCTCCCCAATAAGATTGAGCTCGTGGCGGTGGGGGAGTCGTGGGCGCTGGTTGAGCAGCGCACCGGCCGCGACCTCGTCCACCTCGCCGCCCGCCCGGCCGCTCCACCCGAGATCCCACCCAGCCGCGTCTTCCTACCACGCCTTGACTCCAAGGTGAGCACCACCGCGCTCGGCCGGCGTGCCTTCGCCGCCGCGGCGGCCGCTGACCCCGAGGCCGTCGCCGCCATCGACTCGGTCAAGAACTGGCGCAAGGGCTACGCGGCGGCGGTCGTCCGGGTAACTGCCCTCGACAACCCCGCCCTCGGCCCCGACGCCGCCCGCCGTGCCCTCGTCTACCTCGGCTGCGCGGTCAGTACCGTGGGCGGAACCGCGCTCGCGGACCTTGAGCCGACCACCGCCCCGACCACCGAACCCGGTCCAGCCGCTGAACCCGGCCAGTCCACCGCGGCCGACAACCCCGCCCTCACCATCCCACTCCGCGGCGCCCGCCTCACGGGCCCGGCCCTCCGCGCCCAGATCGAGTCCTGGCGTTTGGCCGGCGTGCTGACCGACACCGCGGCGGCTCGCATCCTTGCCGTCGCCGATAACCCCGATTGGCTCGACCTGTCCGACCTCACCTTCGCCGTCCTCGGCGCCGGCGCCGAGCTCGCCCCCACACGCTTCCTCCTCAAGCACGGCGCGAACGTGGCCGGGGTCGTGCGCCCGGGCCCGCGCCGCACCAAGCTCGAAGCCGACGCCCGCGCCCTGCCCGGCGCCCTCACGCTGTCGCCGCCCGAGGCGTCCGACATCGTCGCCGACCCGGCCGCGGTCGCAGGCTGGATGCTGGGCGAGCGCCCGGACGTCGTCGTCGAAACACTGTACGCGCCTGGGGCGGACTTCCTGCTGCTGGCGCTCGCGGCGGACGCGGTGGAGCGCATGATCGCCGAACGTAGCCCGGCGCTGATGGCGTGGTATGGCTCGCCGTCGGACGCGTACGTGCTCGGGGGAGAGGTCTTCAACGGGATCATCGACCTGCAGGGGCCGAACTACATCCTGGCCAAGCGCATCGGCCGCTGGCGCGCCACGGACCTTGCCGCGCGCGGGCATCGCGTGTCCTACAACGTGGCCCCAATGGCCGAAACCGCCTCGGTGCTGAGCTCGGCCACGTTGCGCGCCGCCTACCGCGGAATGGCGCGTATGGGACTTTCGTCGCTACCAGCGAACACGACGTCGGCGATCATGGGCGCCCTCCTCGTCTGGGATGCCCGAAACACCCCCGTGACCTCGGAAAACTTCCTCACGGAGGCGGCGGCGCCGTCGGGAATCTGGAGCCAGAAACGCCCACCAAACGAGCTGATGAAGCGTGCGGTGCTACGCGGCGCCGGTGCATTTGTGTCCAAAGCGGTAAAATCGGAAGTGCCTCAAGAGTAAGGAGTGACATGTCCAAGACCATTGCTACTGCCGCAGCGCTCATGCTTGCGCTCGTGGGCTGCTCGCAGTCCGACGACACCCCGTATGCAAACACTTCCGAGTCGAGCGCCGAGGCCACGGCCACCGACAACACCACGACCGACGACGCCGAGGCCACCGACGACACCACGACAGACGACGCGACCAATGCCGACGCCAACACGCCAGTCACCACCGAAGCTGAAGGTGACATGATCCGCCACACGCTGGCCAACGGCCGCATCTCCATTGCGGTCCCTGCGGCCTGGGGCGAGCCGGAGGAATCGACCGAGGAAGCGCCCGTGTCGATCTTCAACGAGGACACCACCGCCTTCGCGGCCGTGACGGAGATCGGCCCAGCGGCCCTCGTGCCGGACGAAGAGGCCTACATCGAGGCGCTTGAGAACAACCTCGGCTTGGAAAAGGGTGAGGTGGAGGACAAGGGTGAGGTCCAGCTCAATGGGGGCTCGGCTCACCGCTACGATATGACGGTGTCCGGTTTGGGCGCCCAGATTTACGCGGTCCAGGTGGACGGCGTTGCGTATGAGATCACGCTCATGGGCACCGACGCCGAGGCGGGGAGCCTGAAGGCGATTCTCGACTCGGTCCTCATCAAGTAATCGAATAATCTGGTAGACAGCCCGCGCCCTTGCGGGCGCTGTCTCACGAAAGGTCCGCCCATGCGCAAGCTTGCCACCACCGCCCTCGTCTTCCTCCTGGCCGGGTGCGGGGCGGGGCAAGCGAGTGAGGCGGCGTCGTCGGCGGGGCCCTCGTCGTCTGTGGATGCAAGCCCGACGACGCCGGGGCCCGCGCCCGAACCCACCGAGACAACGGCCGAGCCCTCGGACCTGAGTACGCAGCGGGAGGGGGAGAACATCATCTACCGCTTCGCGGAGGGAAAGTTCTCGCTCGTGGCGCCGACCAATTGGACGCCGGTGGTGGAAAGCTCGCGGGCGTTCCCCGTGGCGCTGGCCAGTGAGGATGGTAGCGAGCGGGTGGTCGTGGGCGAGATCGGGCCCGCGGACCTGGCGCCTGGCATGGAGGCCTACGCGGGCCTACTGGCAGAGCGGCTCGGGCTGGACGCCGAACAGGTGGTCTACCTAGGGCAGGACTACCTGGGAGTGGCGCTGGTCCCCGCGTTCCAGGTGGTAGGCGAGGGGTACGTTGCCCGCGTGTACCTGGCCACGCTCAACGGCACCCTGTACGAGGTGAGCATTCGCGGCGCCGACGACGCGGCGCTACAGCAGGCGCTGGGTATCGCGGCGTCGGTAGAGATCTCGTAGGCCACTAAAGATTTGCGGGACGTTTTCGGCCTCATCTGCACATATACGCAGATGAGGCCGAAAACGTCCCGGATATTTGTGCTGGCGCGGGGCGAATGGGTGGAGGAGTGGGTGGAAATTGGGCGCAGTCGTTTGCTCGCGTTTTTGGCGGGGAGACTCTATATTGCGCGACAAATGAATGGCCAATGAATGACCAATGAGGGACAACCGAATGGGCAGCGCCTGGATCGTTCACAACGCCGACGCTCACTTTTCGTTGATGTGCCACGGTTTTCTGGTAGTCGGGCTAGCGGGATTTGAACCCACGACCTTCCGCTCCCAAAGCGGAATATGCCCCACCTAGAATGGCCGAAAAACGTTGATAGTCCGCAGGTTTAAGGTTGTAGGTTATTCCCGGAATGTGATAGAAATGAGGGGCAAATGAGGGGCAAAGCTATGGGGGTACAGGCCAATGGTGCGGCGGAGCTACAGGCGGGAATATGGTGAGGGGGCGTTCTACTATTCGCCCGCGAAGGGCCGGTGGATCGGGCGGGTAGAGGCTGGCTATTACCCAAATGGGGCCCGCCGCCAGCTTGAGGTGAGCTCGAAAGACAAAGCGAAGTGCTGGGATAAATTCCAAGCGCTGCGCCGGCGGGTAGCCCGCGAGGGGATGCCCGTGGAGGGCATGGCTACCACGCCCACCGTGGCGGCGTGGCTTGAGACCTGGCTCGCCGCCCGCGTGACGATGGTGCGCCCGAAGACCTTCGCGTCCGAGCGTTCCGTCCTGACCCGGCACGTGATCCCGATCCTGGGGCGCAAGCACCTCGACGCGCTGCGCCCCTCCGATCTTCGCGCCTTGACCCAGGCCATGGCCGCCGCCGGCGCCAACTCAACCCATCAAGGGTACGGGCAACGAATCCTCGTCCAAGCCCTCAAAGACGCCGTGACCGAAGGGTACGAGGTCGCCCCGGGCATCTTCCATACTCGCAAGCCTGCCGAAGCGATCAATGACCGCACTTCGCTACCGCTCGAGGATGCAGTGGCCATGCTGCGCGTAGCCTCCACCCGCCCCGACTCATCCCGGTGGGTTGCTGCCTTCCTTCAAGGAATGCGGCAAGGCGAATGTCTGGGCCTGACCTGGGACGCGGTCGATCTCGGCCGGCAAACCGTGGATGTGTCCTGGCAGCTCCAAGAGCTTCCCTACCTGGACCGGGCGGCCGGCACCTTCCGCATCCCGGCCGGCTTCGAAGCCCGCCACCTCATCCACTCCTTCCACCTCACCCGGCCCAAAACCGCCGCCGGACAACGCATCCTCCCACTCGTGCCCTGGATGAGTGCCCAACTGACCGAGCTACGCGCTCGCGGTATCGACTCCCCATATGGTCTGGTCTGGCCCCGCCCCTCCAACCCTGCATTGCCGCAGCGTGCCGCATTCGACCGCGAAGCCTTCCGGGGCCTGCAAATCGAGGCCGGGGTCAAGAAGGGCACCAAGACCACCACCAACGAGGCCGGCGAACTCATCACCGTGCCCGATTACTACGTCGTCCACGAGGCACGGCACACCACGGCATCGCTCCTGACCGCCGGCGGCGTCGACCCCGTCGTAATCACCGCCATCCTCGGCCACACCAAGCTCGCCACCTCCGAACGCTACAAGCACGTGAACCTCGCCTCCGCCCGCGCTGCACTGACGGATATGGCGGCCCAGCTCGGCCTTACCAGGTAGCCCAAAGGCGAAGCAGGGACCATTAGCGCATGGCGACGGTCTAGCAATGCCCCGTATTGAATCGAAATATGGCCACAGGGACCAGACAAGCAAGCTATTATTACGACTATGAGAAAAACACTCTTTTCCTTAACAAGCGTGATTGCCTTAGTGGTCACACTCTCCGCCTGCGGGCCACAGCAGGCCGAGGTCACCGAAGAATCTCAACCAGGCACAACCGCAACTACGACGGCTAGCGCTGAGCCAACAACCAGCGAAGTGAATGCTACGCCCAAGTTTGGCGACACGATCACCTATCCTGATGGGCTCAAGATCACCGTCAAGGATCTTGGCGAGTTTGAACCCTCCGAAACGGCCGCTGGCAACGAAGGTGGGACGCCGCACCAGATTGAGATCACGGTAGAAAACGGGACCGACAATCCAGTAGACCCGAATCTTCTTCACGCCACTGCCGCGTCTGGAGGCAAGGAGTCAAATCAGATCTTTGACTCTGAGGCTGGCCTCAACGGGGCGCCGACAACGACGGTACTCCCCGGGAAGTCGGTAACGTGGATCGAGGGCTACGCATTTGCCGACCCGGATGATGTGACTTTCGAGATCTTTATCTTTGATGCGGGACACGACTCCGTCATTTACACTCGCTAGCAACCTATTCATATGACCTTGAGGTGGCAGCCGTTTGGTTGCCACCTCAGCTATCGGCGCAGGCTCGCTCGACTCCACCGACGCGCTCGCGGTCGGCTGTTCTGAGACCGCCGGGTCCTTCGGGTCAGTCAGCACATCGATCAGGGCCACGAAAAAAGACTACGCCGATCGCCATCGCGATCCACTGCGCCTTTCCCTAGCTCATCATTCTCTCAATCATGATTCCTCCACGGTGCCCAGTGAGCCTGGGCGGTTCAAAGGCTGGTCATTTTCGACCGCCTCGATGGCAGCGGCTAGGGAGATCCCTAGGGCCTCTGTGATTCGTAGGAGCTGCGGCAAGCTTGCCATCTGCTGCAGTGAGTAAATCTTCGAGATCTTCCCCTGCGAGATCCCCGTGGCCTCCGCCATCTTCACCTGCTTAATTCCCTGCCGCTCGGCCTCATCCCGGAGAAGGATGACCAATTTTCGGGCAAGATCTTCGGCTTCTTCTAATGATTCCATACTACCAGTCTATTCCAGATGGAAACACGGCGCCACAGCGAGTTGCAATAATATTCTAGATGGAATAAACTCATTGCTATGAAAAATATTCCATACGGAATAGCCGCCCAGTTCAGGGGCGAGCTAGCAAAACGCCGCATCTCCGATGCCCAACTCGCTGAGGAGACCGGGATCTCCATCTCCTCCATCCGCCGCAAGATCTGGCTCGAGGAACGAGACCTCACTATCGCCGAAGCCTGGGCCATCGCCATCGCGGTCGGCGTCCCGCTCTCCACCATCGTGACCAACGCCGAGAACGGCGCTCACACCCAGGGGGCCGTCGTATGAGCACGGTTCACATCACTCACGTGACCCACGGCCCGCTCATGATGACCGTGCAGGACTTCGCCTACCTTCACGGCGTCTCGCCCTCCACGGTCGAGCGCTGCATCAACGGACGGCCCGGCGACTACCCACCCCTGCGCGTCAAGCTCGTCGGCTCCAAACGCTATATCACCGCCGAAGCCGCCGCCGAATGGCGCGACCAACTTCCGGACGCCTAGCCATGGACGCCACGATCCACGCACCACACATCGCGCTCGCGGTGTTCCGCAATGCGCTCGGACTGTCCCAGGCTGACCTCGCCCGCGAGGTCTCCCTTGTGCTCGGCCGTGAGGTGCCCCAGGGCACGATCAGCGCGATCGAGAACGGGCAGCGCGGCGCCTCGACCGAGATGCTCGCCGCGATCACTGCCGCCCTTGACCTGCCCGCCGGTTCGGTCACGACGTCGTACCGGCCCCGAAAGCCGCGCCGGCCGCGGCCCACCAACCTGAAATAAGAAAAGCGCCCACCCCGCTGTCCTGTAAGCGAGATGGGCGTAGCGACTCCTGGAGGAATCACAAAATGCAGTTTATCAAACGCCACCGACAGACGTCATCCGTGCCCGGTGCGACGAAGGACCGGACCCGGGCCGATCTGGACACGCCGGTCTTGCCCTGTGAGTGGCGGGCCTTGCTCTACTCGGCCCGCATCCGCTGCGGCCAGCCCCGCACCGCGACCTCGCACTCGAAGGAGGCCTAGCCATGGATGCCGCTACCCAGGAGGTGGACTGACAATGCTCTACGCCTTCATCTTCCTTTTCACGCTCGGGGCATTGGCCTGGGCGCCGGGGCTCGGCGTGGCCATCATCATCTGGGGGCTTTTCTATGCCCTCACCACCATGGCGCTCGATGCCACCCGGGCACGGAACGCCGAGCTGGACGCCCTTCGGGCGGCATCGTGCGCCACCCGGCGGGGAGGTGTGCGTCATGGCTAAGTACGCTGCGCGCTTCGTGGCTGATTCGGGCGCGGTCGATACCGAAGAGTTTCTGGATTCGTGTCGTGCTGCGACCCGGACTGCGATCGATGATCTCGTGGGCAAGGGCGTGATCGCCGCCTGCTCCGATAACGAAAACATCATGTGGCGCCACCGAGATGAGGGCATGATCCTTGTGATCTCTTATGAGGTCACCCTCGGCGAGAAATACCAGCCCGGCCGCAAATACCAGCACGAACTGACCGTTTAGGATCACCATGGCAAGAACACCTGAATCCGTTTTCTATGAATGCGCGATCTGTGAAGACCAGATCTGCAAGATCAACGACTGCGACTGCGTGAACGGTTTCCACTACGAGGGCGGCTCGATCGTCGGATTCCAGCGGCTGTGGGATAACCCTAACATCGACCGTGAGGACCTCTTTGGTCACCCAGACCACCGCATGAGCTCCCTTGCCCAGGTCCGGATTTGCTGGGCCTGCCAAGAGCGCATCTTGGATCTGATTTACGACGGCCTCATCAATGATCTGATCTGGGCTGAGGACGACGACGATGACGATGACTCGTATCTCAGATCGGAAAGCGAGCAGGCCTGGCAAAAGGGTTGGTCTGAGTGCGCCGACCACTTCGAAGATCTGCTCGGCCAGACCTCCTTCAATCGCACCCCGAGAACCGTGGCCGCTCTGCTCGAAGATATGCCCCAGGAGCAGAAGCTGCACGCCTCCATTACCGGGGAGGTGCCTTGCCCCTGGTGTGATGGCCATCTGCGCTGCGAGTACCTCCAGGATGAAATCTATCTGGTCAAATGCTCGAACCATTGCGGGCGTACCACCATCGTGGAGGCGACCTCGCCAAGTGACGCCGTGCACACCGTGGCCCTGCCCGCCCGCAAAGGCGACGGGGAATGCTGATGAAGAAGAAGACGATAATATGCGCGTCCTGTTCCGCACATTGCACCCAGGTCATTGACTGCATCTGCAAGGGCGGCACTCATTACGAAGGCGGGGCGCCCTTGACCTTTCGCCCACACTGGGACAACCCGGCCTACAACATCATCGATCTTTTCGGGAACGTCGACCACACCAACACCACGCCCCTCGACATTTTCCTCTGCTTCGACTGCCAGAAGTCCATCCACCTACTCATCGAAGATGAAGTGATCTTACGGCTTGACCTAGAGGAGGCCTAACACCATGGAATATGCAGATATGCTCCCCACCGAGCGCTGGACTTGGGCCTCCGCCCTCGCCCACTCCACCTACATCCCCAAGTCGCTTCAAGGCCAACCCGGAAACGTTTTCTTCGCAGCCGAGCTCGCCCTCGCCTTCGGCCAAGACCCCCTCAGTGAAATTCTCGGCTGGAATCAAGACCAGATGGCCGAGCTGCTCGCCGAACACTACGACGCCAACGCCGACGCCAGCGACATCAACGAGGACGAGGCCGAGGGCGAGGGTGGCGAACATCCGCCGGCAGCCCTCCCCGCCCAACCCGCCACGCCCCACCAAACCAAGACCAAGCCCGGCGACTTCCCACCCGCTGCAGCCATGCCACCCGGCACCCTGCACGAAGCCCGCACCCAATTCACCACCATGGCCACCGCCCGCAACCTCACCACCAACCAACTTGCCGAGGTCATCAGCTGGGCCACCACAGGGCGCTCCATGGACCTCGAAGACATGACCCTCGACGAACTCGCCCACGTCATCTCACGCTGGAACGAGAGCGCCAAATGAGCACCACCACCGGCTTCGCCGCCGTCCCCCGCTGGCTCCTCACACAAGGACTCTCAGCCCACGCGCTCGCGGTTTACGTCGTCCTCTCCGCTCACGCAGCCCGAGATGGCTCATGCTGGCCATCCCAGGGCCGCATCGCCGAGATTGTGGGACTCTCCCGGCCAACTGTTCGCAAAGCTCTCGCTGAGCTGCGCGCCGCCGGCGCCGTCGAATGGATCTCCCAAACCGGAGAAGACGGCGCCCAGCGCTCCAACCTCTACCGCATCCGCATGTTCGACGCCTCCCCTGTGGATAACCGGCCGAAACATGTAAACGACGTTGCCACCCCCTGTAAACCAGATTTCCAACCCCTGGCAACCACGTTTCCACGAACTATAACCAATGAACTAGAACCAATGAACGATTCACTCGTCCAAACCGACACCGCCCCTGTGGATAAACCCGAAACCGAAACCACACCCGAACCGGACTCAGAGCCCGAAGGCTTCACCGACTTCTGGAAAACCTACCCACGCCGCGTCAAAAAACCACGCGCGCTCGCGGCTTACCGTGCTGCACTTGGACGGGGAGCGACGCCGGGAGTTTTGCTCGCTGCAGCGCGACGGTACGCCAACGACCGGAATCTGCCTGAGCTGCGCTTCATCCCACACCCGGCCTCTTGGCTCGATGATGACTCCTGGCTCGATGATCCCGAGCCTTTCCGCCGAGAAGAGCACTTCTCCCGCCTCGACGCAGTGGCTCTGCGCGTGGACAAGATCGCTGATGTGCTCGCCCAGGCTGGCCACCCACCCGACCGGCAAAACGCGGCCCTGAATCCCTTCTAGCGAAAGACAATATCATGAATCTCACCAACGCCCTGTGGGCACTCCTCCAGATCGCAGCCGGTCTTGGGCTTACTCTACTTGTCATCGTGCTGCTTGCCCTTATCGCCACCGTGACCACCGCCATGATTCAGACCGTGGCCAAGGCACGCCGCGAGCGCGAGGCTCCGCCCGCTTTGGATGCTGCGGCTGATGCTTCGATTTTCAGTTCGTCGAACCCGTCTGATCGGTTCCGTGAAAACCCCTACTTTGGGGGCGACCATGCGGATTGATGTGTGTGTGCCGGGTAAGCCTGAACCGCAGGGGTCGATGCGTCATGTCGGTGGTGGGCGGATGATTCACCGCCCGGAGCTTGTGGCCTGGCGTGAGCGGATCAGGGCCATGGTCTTGAGGGAAGCGCGCGTGATCGGATTCCCGTGGGGTTTTGATGGGCCGGTGGTGGTAGAGGTGGAGTTCGCGTTGCCGAAGCCAGCCCGGTCAAAGTACGTGGGCGTTCCGTATGGGAAACCTGATCTTGACAAGCTGATGCGCGCCGTGGGCGATGCCCTGGCTCCAAAAAAAGAGCTGGGGTTGCTCGCTGATGATGGGCAGATCGTTAGTTGGACGGGCAGCAAGGTGTGGGCAGAGCGTGAGCCATGGGCAGCGATCACGATCAAAACAATCCCCAATTAGGGAGAATCTTCATGAAGAATGCAAAGGCACTGACGACACGGCCAGTCCTTGATATGACCTGCGGCGGACGAATGATGTGGTTCGACCATGAAGATGATCGGGCGGTCTTCATCGATAACCGAACGTTATCAGCTGAGCTGTGTGACGGACGTACATTCACGATCTCGCCCGACGTATTGGCAGATTTTCGCGATCTTCCCTTCGACGACGACACATTCCGATTGGTGATCTTTGACCCGCCCCACCTAGAAAACCTCGGCAAGACCTCCTGGCTCGCAACGAAGTACGGTGCGTTGCTGCCATCCTGGAAAGATGACCTGCGCGCCGGCTTCGCAGAAGCCTTCCGCGTTCTGATGCCTGGCGGAATCCTCATCTTCAAGTGGTCAGAAATCCAGATCCCGCTAGCTGAGATCCTCAAACTCACCCCGGCCCGTCCGCTTGTAGGCCACACCGGCACTAACCCCGCGACCTACTGGGTTACCTTCCTCAAGGAGAACAATGACAACGACCTCTCATGAACCGCAGCCCGCGTGCGCTAGCCTGCCACCAGCCATCGCCGACCAGATCTTCTTCTCCGCGACGGCCGAAAATACCGCCAAAGCAAAGAAAGTCTGCTCCCAATGCCCATTACGCTCTGAGTGCCTGGAAACAATAAAAGCAATCGAGACCAAGGACTGCCAGCCGACGGCGGGAATATGGGCAGGACTGACGCCACTAGAACGCGCCCCAAAAACACAAACCAATATCGCCTGCAAAACATGCGCCCACTGTGGACGATACATTCGCCCAGCGAAACTCAAGGCGAGCGCCGTACCCGGGGCCGTGACCGTGGCCGAAGCCGCAAACGGCCTGTGCTACCGCTGCTACCGCACCAAAGCCCGAACTCGCACCAACCAATCCACCGAAGGAGCTACCAGATGACCAGCCGAATTGACACCGCGCCCGCGGATCGGCGCGATCGGATTCGGGCGCTGGCTGCGGATGGAGTCCAGCGTCATGCAACGGTCTACAAGGATCGGGTGAGCGGAAAGTGGTGTGTTCGGCTGCGCCTTGCTGACAACGTAGTTCAGGCCTTGCCTGGATCGTTCGAAGCTGCGCTTATATGAGCGGTGCGCTACACGCATGATGCCGGCCGAGCACAAACCACAATCTGTAGTATGAGTGATTATATTCAGTCCCATATGTAGTGTCTGGTGGTGAATTGGGGTGGTGAATGATCCTTCGCGGTTGGCAATTGCCAACCAGCAGCTGGAGGAGCTGATCATGTGGCGTGAGGATTTACCGGCGAGGATGCAAACCACGCTCGGGCTGCGCGGCGTGCCGGCCGAGCTCGCCCCGGCAGCGCACGCCACCCGCTCACCCGTAGAGACCGCGCTGGTGCGTGCCGAGCTGCTGGCCTCGATCGGGGAGCGCCTCGAGGGCCTGGCCTATGAGTGGGGATTCGATCCGGCTCACACCAGTGGAGACCGGAGGCTTGCCGCGCTGCTCTACCTGCGCCGCCGCCTGGAATGGGCCGCCCACCACTTCCCGATGAAAGAGCCACTGCAATTGATCCACGCCGCTCATGCCGCCACCATCGACCACCGCCCATCAGGCTATAACCGGATTTGCCCCGCCCACCCAGAGACCATGACGCTCCTCGTCGAATCGTCCTCGGGTGCCCTGTACTGTACCGAGTGCGCCCGCAGTCTGACCCTGGATGAAGTCGACGCCCTCGGACTGCTGCACTTGATCAACGCCAACCCTCCCGTGACTATCCGCCTCGCCGCCGAGTTGCTCGACCTCGATCCGGCCACGATTCGCCAATGGGTACGCCGCGGCCACCTCGAAGCATTCGCAGGGAAAGTGCACCTCGGCGAGGTCTACGACTGTGCCCACCGCGACACGCCCGGGAAGGAACGAATTTGAAATGGCTTTGCTTAAGTGTACTCTTGTCAGTGGAGCACTGTGTTCAGTGTACCCGAGCCAGCAGTTCCCATATCTGGTGGCCTTCCACGACCTGAAATCCTGGGAGGCCACCAGTTCATATCTGGAGGCGAGATGCGCACCTCAAGCCGGGCCTTCAAAAAAGCACGCACAGCTTTCTACCTCGAAGGCAAAACCCAAGCCGCCAGCGCTGACCCAGACGAACGCGCCCTGGCCGTGTGCTGGCTATGCCTGGCCAGTATTGACTACGAAGCACCGCCCGGGACGACGCCTGACTCACACGAGCTCGATCACTACTACCCGGTATCGACACACCCGGATCTGCAGGATGACCCGGCGAACTTTCGCCACGCACACCGCGAGTGCAACAACCGGCGCGGCAACCGCACCCCAAGCCTTGGACTTGGCAGCAACGTTGTGGCTGACTGGTGGTAAACGCCCGTGGGGGAGGGGCGGTCAATTCCTGGCCAACCCCTTCGCGGCCCACTCCCCAGGTGGCCTTAGGCCTCTCCCTCTTGGAATTGATACCCCATCGCGCGCGAGAGACCCCGTTTTCGGATCGTGAGGTGAGAAGTTGAGTCAGCTCAGTGTTATCGAGACCAGATCCTTCCCCATCGGTGAGGTGATCTCATACCATCGCAACCCGCGCCGCGGTGACGTGGATCTGATCGCGGCCTCACTGAAGAAGCGCGGCCAATACCGCCCCATTGTTGTCAACAAAGGCACCCATACAGGGCGCCCCTTCGAAATACTCGCTGGTAACCACACCTGGATGGCCGCCAAGCAACTCGGCTGGACAGAAATTCACGCCTCAGTGGTTGATGTAGACGATGAGAGCGCTCGCGAGATTGTTCTTGCCGATAATCGGCTCGCTGATCTTGGCACCTATGATGAAGATGTGCTCGCGGAGCTGCTCTCGCAGGTTGATGACCTCGAATCGGTAGGTTTTTCCGATGCTGACCTTGATGCGCTTCTCGGCATTGACGAACCGGTCTCGTTGACGGATCCGGATGATGTTCCGCAGGCTCCAGAAGCAGCACGGACTGTGTGCCAGGCCGGGGATGTGATCGATCTTGGCGGTTCGCGCCTCTTCGTGGGGGATGCGACAGATCTGGAGGCGGTGCGTGCTAACGCGCCGGGCCTTGCTGATTGTGTGTGGACTGATCCGCCTTATGGGGTCTCTTACGTTGGCAAGACTGCGGATGCGTTGACGATCGCCAATGATGGTGCCGGAGATCTTCCCGATTTGATTCCGGCAGCGTTTAAGACGATGGTTGCGTGTGCGTGCCCTGGTGCCCCGGTGTATATCGCGCACCCTGACGCCGAGAGGATCCTTTTCGAGGAATCCATGGCCTCAGCGGGAATGGTTTTCCGTCAGAACCTGATCTGGGTGAAGAACCATATGGTGCTTGGTCGATCTGATTACCATTACAAGCACGAGCCTATTCTTTTCGGCTACATTCCCGACCATGAGCCTGTCTTGTATGGCTTTACCGAGGGCGGTAAAGGACGCCTCGGCCGCGGTGGTGAACGATGGTATGGCGATCACAAGCAGACCACGGTGTTCAACGTGGCAAAACCTAAGCGCAATGGTGAGCACCCGACTATGAAGCCGGTCGAGCTGATCGAGGCGATGCTGGTAAACTCGTGCCCCAGGGGGGGGCTGGTGCTCGACGTTTTCGGTGGATCGGGCTCCACCCTGATCGCCGCCTATCGCCTCTCGATGCGCGCCTACCTCGTCGAACTCGATCCCGTCTATGCCGACGTCATCGTCAAACGGTGGGCAGCCCACACCGGCCGCACACCCACCCGGGGCGGTGAGCCGCTCATCTTCGAGGAGTAACCCATGGCGATGAACAAGGATGATATGGCGCTCAGCCTATTCAAGGCAGCGACCCCGCTGACCGTCATCCGCGACAATTTAGGATTCCGTTCGGTGACGTCCGCACAAGCGGCAATTAATCGCGCACTCGAAGCCGCTGAACGCGGGAAAACGATCGAGACGCTGAACCGGCTCGAATCAGAAAGGCTCGACGACCTTTACAGATCGGTGTATCCGCGGGCGGTCAAAGGAGATATGGCTGCACTCGACCGGGCGTTGAAGATTTCGGAGTTGCGGGCCCGCATGGTCTCCGATCCGGCAACAGCACCGGATTCGATCCTGGATGCATTCGACCGCACCGTCGACTGTCTTGACCACATTGACGCGGGCGGGAAGGACGAGGCCGTGGTCGCCACCGGCCGGGCATTGGCGCGGCAGATTGATTTCGCGATCCACCATGGCACCGGTCAGGAAGTGACTAAGGCGCTGTATTTGGTGCCGCATTTGATGAATGTGCTCACCGCACTGGGAGCAACCCCGGATGCGAGAAAGGAAGTCAAAGCATCGGCTGGCCCGGCTCAGCTGTCATCTTTGGATGCATTCCGGGCGAAGGCATTGAAGGAAAGCACCAGCTGACCCACGAAAGGAGGATCAAGTGGCAGAGGATCGGAAAGGCTCAACCGAGCCGCGGATCTTCATGCCCCCGCTGCGCCCCCTGACCCCGGAGACCACCCGCGGCTTCGAACTGATCGCCTTCGCCCGAGACGTCCTGGGCGTCAAACTCTACCCCTGGCAAGAATGGCTCGCCATTCACGCCCTGGAGATCCTCGAAAATGGGATGTACCGATACAGGCGCGTCCTCGTCCTCGTCGCCCGCCAAAACGGGAAAACCACCTTCGCCTCCGTCCTGGCAGCCTGGTGGCTCTTCATCGACTCCCACCGATTCCCGCAACTGACAAAGCCCTCAGATTTCAAAATCGTGGGCACCGCCCAAAACCTGGACATCGCCCGCGAACCCTACTCATCCGTGCTCCTGTGGGCGGATCCTGATCCCCCATCGGCTGACGCCGCAGCGCTCGCGATTCCCGCGCTGCAGCAAGCCACGATTCATGTTTCTCGCACGAATGGGAAAGAGCTGATCACCGCTAGGGGCTTGGCTCATTATGAGATTCGGGCGGCGGGCAACACTCGTGGAAAGCCCGCTGCGCGGGTGCTAATGGATGAGCTGCGCGAGCAGAAGAATTGGGTGGCGTGGAACTCAGCCTCTCAGACCTCGAAGTCGATCGCTAACGGTCAGGTGTGGGCGATCTCGAATGCCGGCGATTCGGCGTCGGTCGTCCTCGAGCACCAATACGAGGCCGGCGTCAAGCTCATCGAGTCGTTCAACGCTGCAGCCGAGGAAGGCAAGACCCCGGCCGAATGGGCAGAAGAATCTGACCCATCGCTTGGCACCTTCGTATGGTCCGCACCCGACGATTGCGACCCGCGCGATGTCGATGCGATCCTCGCCGCCAACCCCTCCATCGGGTATGGGCCGATGACGATCGCGGCCTGCCTCTCGGACCAGTCGACCATGATGGATGCCGACTTCCGCACCGAGGTGCTGTGCCAGTGGGTGCCAGCCGTGGTCGAGTCCTATATCGATATCCACGATTGGGCCAAGCTCGTGAAACCAGCCGACCAAATCAGCATCGCCCCAGGGTCTCGTACCGTGTGGGGGATCGACACCTCCGCCGACCGATCCACCACCTACGTGGCCGCAGCCGTCATGACTGAGTCTGGGCTGCCGTTCGTCACCGTCCGCGAAGCCCGCCCCGGATCCCTGTGGGTCGAGAACTACATGACCGAGCTCGCCCAGGCCTCCGGCCACCGAGAGGTGTGCATCCAAGCCCGCGGCGCCCCGGCCATGGAATTCATTGAGCCGCTGACCGTGGCCGGACTCGACGTACACGCGATTGAAGGATCCTGGTTTGGTATCGCAACCGGCCGGATCAAAGATCGGGTGCGTGAAGAGGGCATGATCCTCATCGACCAGCCGGCCGTGAACGTGGCTATCTCGGGCGGCCTGACGAAAAAATTTGGCGAGACCGACGCCTGGAACCGCACCGGTTCCGCAGTCGACATCTCACCTATCATCGCCATGACTCTCGCCCTTTATGGGCTGGAAGCTCTCCAACCCACGACCGCTGCCGCCTCGGCTTACTCTGAGCGGGGCATGATGTTTTTTACCTAGGGAGGCCACGTGTCCATTATTGATCGGATACGCAACGCGATCGCCACCCCCGCGGCGGCGGGCAACGTCGATGTTCACTACTCCCTGGGCGCGATCGACCAGGTCCGCAAGCTCTCCCCGGCCCAAATGTACCGGACCCAGCCCCACCTTCGGGCCGTCGTAGAATTCCGCGCAATCAACGTCGCCCAGCTCGGCCTGCACGTATTCAACCGGGCCGACAACGACGGCCGTGTCCGCTCCCGTGACTCTATCGTCGCCCGCCTCCTGCGCCAACCCAACGCCAACCAGACCCAGTACGAACTCATCCGCGATCTGGTCTCCGACCTTTCCTTGTACGGGGTGGCGTTTTGGGCGCTCGCCCCTGACGCTGACGCCGACTCGGGCTGGACCATCCGCCCAATCCCACCCACGTGGGTATCGGGATACTCGGGCGGCACCGTATGGGACCCGGCCTGGATCCACGTGCTGCCCCCGGGCGGAACCCCGGTCAAACTCCCCGCCCGCGAATTCATCATCTTCCGCGACTACATCCCCGGCCTTTCCTCCATGGCCACCACCCCGGTCGAAGCGCTGCGCGACGTCCTCGTCGAGCAGCTCGAAGCCTGGCAATTCCGCCGCCAAATCTGGAAGCGCGGCGGCCGGGTGGGCACCTACCTCTCCCGCCCCAAAGACGCACCCGTATGGACCGAAGCCGCCGCCGAGCGCTTCCGCCGAGACTGGAACCAATTCCAATCCGGTGGAGCCCGCGCCGGCTCCACCCCACTCCTCGAAGACGGCATGGAAATCCGCCGGATCGGCTTCTCCGCCCGAGAAGAAGAATGGGCCGAAGCCACCAAACTCTCCCTGCAAACCGTGGCAGCCGTCTACCACATTTCACCGGCAATGATCACAGGGGAAGGCGGCTCCTCCCACGCAGCCATGCGCGAATTCCGCTCCATGCTCTACACCGAATCACTCGGCCCCGTGATCACGATGATCTCCGCCCGCATTAACCACTTCCTCATCCCACGCATCGACCCAGAATCGGTCGAGTACGCCGAATTCAATATCGAGGCCAAACTCGCCGGCAACTTCGAAGAGCAAGCCGCGATCTTCTCCACCGCCACCGGCGCCCCCTGGATGACCGTCAACGAGGCCCGCGCCCGCCGCAACCTCCCCGCCGTCGACGGCGGCGACGACCTCGTCGTCCCCCTCAACGTCATCAAAGGCGGCCAAGCCTCACCCCAATCCGGGGAAGCCCCAGCGCTCGCGGTTGAAAATGAGAGGGATGGGCAATGATCAGGATTGTGTGTGGCCCGCCGGCCGCGGGCAAGACGACGTACATCCAGAAACACAAAAAGCCTGGCGATGTGGTGGTGGATTTCGATCACCTGGCGCAGGCGCTTGGCTCTGGCGTGCCTCACCAAGCCCCGCGACCGATTAAGGAAGTCACCTTCGCCGCTCGCAAGGCAGCGATCGGGAGGATCTTCGAAGGGATCGATACGGATGCGTGGATCATTCAATCCAACCCGGCCAAGCCCTCGATCGAGCGGTGGGGTGCCGGCGGTGCACGCTTCATCGTGATCGACCCCGGCCTTGAGGCTGCACTCGCCCAGGCCCGTGCCGATGATCGCCCCGAACCGACTGAAGATCTGATCCGGTCCTGGTATGACAACCCTCCGGTGATCCCGGAGGCATGGATCGAAACTCCCAAGAAAGGAAATAGTGCGATGCGAATCAAAACCGCCTCGGCGGATATCAAGGCCGGGGATCTCGCCGAGGGCGAGTTCATCGCCTACGCCTCCACCTTCGACCGCGAACCCGACTCTTACGGCGATGTCGTCGCCCGGGGCGCGTTCGATACCACCCTCAAGGAGTGGGAAGATTCGGGGAATGTGATCCCGGTGCTCTTCGGGCACCGCATGGACGATCCAGATTTTTTTGTCGGCGAAGTCGTCAGGGCTGAGGTTGATGAGCGCGGCTTGAAAATCCACGGCCGCCTCGACCTCGACCTTCCCAAGGGCGCCCAGATCTACCGGCTCATCAAGGGCCGGCGCCTAACCCAGCTGTCCTTCGCCTTCGATGTTATCGACGCAGGCATGGTCACCCTCGATGATGGCACGAAGGCCACCGAGCTGCGTGAGCTGAAGATCTACGAGATTTCGCTCGTGCCAATTGGCGCGAATCAAAACACGGAGGTGCTCGCCGTGAAAGCCGCTGCCGAAGTCCTCGCAGCATCGGCTAAAACCCGGCCCCTATCGGATACCAACGCCGAACGACTGGCGGGCGTGCTCGACACGCTCGACGAAGCCGCCACCACCATTAAAGCTTGCCTGGCCGAACCCGGCCCGGTAAAAGAAGGAACCGCCGCCATCGGTGCCGCCGACCAGCCAACTGCCCAGGAGGGGCAGTCCGCTGGGGAGCCTAACCCGCCCGCTTCCGGCTCCCTCGATCTCCTAATCAGCCTCACCCTGGCCGGAGTCTAGGCCAGAAAAATGAAAGAAGGTTCTCATGAGTCTCAAGACCGAGCGCGCCGCCCTCGCAGAAAAGGCGGCAGCTTACAAGGCCCGGATCAAGGCCGGCGAAACCCTGACCGACGAGGAGGTGAACGCGGTGAAGGGTCTCATTTCCGACATCGACGCGCTCGACGCCAAGATTGCCGATGCCTCCGAGAAGGCCTCCGTCCTCGACCGACTCGGCGCCCTGGAGGATGGCTCTACCTCCGCCTCCTCCACTGACGATGAGACGCCGGCGAAGTCCATCGGCGAGCATTTCGTGAAGTCGGCCAAGGCCGCCGGCGTCGTCCTCGCCGAGAAGCGCCCATTCTTCGCCCCCGAATTCAAGGCCAACACCGACCTTTCCCTGATCGGTGGCCCCGAGGGCGGCTACGGCCCTTACATCACCGACATCGACCGGGCAGCGGTATTCCCCGCCTCCCGCCCGCTAACGATCGCTGATCTCATGGCGGCGGGCACCCTTTCGGGCTCCTCGATCCGCTACCCGATCTACGGGGCGGTCGAGGGCAACGCGGCCACCGTCGCCGAGGGTGGCGCCAAGCCGCAGGTACACTTCCCGGCCCCCTCGTGGGTCACGGAGTCCCTGGCCGAGATCGCGGCCTGGACTGGTATCTCCGACACCATGGCCGAGGACGCCCCCTACCTCCAGACGCAGATTAACCAGCAGCTGATCCGACTGCTGCAGATCGCGGAGGAGGATCAGATCCTCTCCGGTGATGGCGAGGGATCGAACCTGAAGGGGCTCCTCAACCGCGATGGCATCCTCTCCCTGGAAGCCACCGCCGATGATCTGGCCGACAAGATCGCCACCGCCCAGACCAACATCCTGACCGCCACCGGCTCGATGTGGCGCGCCGATGGCGTCGTGATTAACCCGCAGGATTACAACGAGCTGCGCCTCAAGCGCGACTCGAACGGCCAGTATTACGCGGGTGGCCCGTTCACGGGCGCCTACGGCAATGGTCAGACCCCGTCCGATCCGCCGCTTTGGAATATGCCCACGGTGCAGACCACGGCCGTGCCGAAGGGCACGCTCCTGGTGGGTGCGTTCAAGTCCGCGGTGATCTTCCGCAAGAACGGCCTCCAGCTCGCAAGCTCGGATTCGCATGCGGATTACTTCACCAAGGATCTGATCGCGATCCGCGCCAAGACCCGCGCCGCCCTCGAGGTCAAGTGGCCCGGGGCGTTCTGCAAGATCAAGATCGGCGGCTGACACATGGCCCGCTATCTTGATCCCACGACCGGCCTGGTCTTCCAGTACGCCGATGGCTACCGGCACGTCCCGCCCCACCTGACAAAGATCGAGGCGCCCGCACCGATCACCCCCACCGTCGAGGCGGAGGTCGAGGTGGAAGGAGCGGATGAGGTGGAAGCTACCGAGGTTGAGGCCAAGGCCAAGACCGCCCCGGCAAACAAGGCCCGGCCGGCCAAAACCAAGTAGGAAAAGGAGGGCGCGATGCGCCAGTCAATGATCGGCGAAGAAGATGTCGATGCCAAGCTGTGGCTGCACGCAGCCGAAGCCACTATTCGCCGCTATTGCGGCTGGCACATCGCGCCCTCCCTCACCACCACACTCACCCTCGACGGAGACGGCGGCCGCCTCCTACGCCTGCCCACCCTCCACCTCACCGAACTTACCGAACTCACCCTCGACGGCCACGACGCGCTCACGGCCGCCCAATGGTCACAGCGCGGCATGGTCGAACTTACCGGCCACCGCCACTTCCCCGATCAGCTGGGCTCCATCCGCGTCACCATGACACACGGCTACGACCCCGAAGAGGTCCCCGATATCATCGCGATGATCATGACCATCGCACGCCGCGGCGCCTCCCAACCCGCCGTCGCCTCCCAATCGGTCAACGGAGCCTCCGTCTCCTACTTCTCCATCGGCGGCGCACCCCTGTCAATCCCGCTACTGCGCACCGAGAAGGAAGCCCTCGCCCCCTACACGCTGCGCCGGGGGATCGCATGAAACCACACGAATTCATCACCACCGGCTTCGCTATGGACCACCTCACCACCTTCACAATCCTCCGCCCCGCGCTCGCGGTCGACCCCTACAATCCCGAGGCCACGATCACGACCGGCGAGATTGAAAAGGCTGGCACTGTGGATGGATATATCGATTCGGGATTTGGGGCCATGGCAGATGAAGCTAACCGGGCTCAGATCACCACGCCGGCAACGATCGTGATACCCAACCCGGCTGCTGACGTCCACCTTGGCGACCTCCTCGAAGCTGGTGGGCGGCGTTGGCGCGTGATCGGATTCCCCACCACCGACCGCAACCCATTTACCGGCTGGCAGCCCACCCTCGCCGCAACCGTGACCGAGGTGCTGGGATGAAATACGCTGAGCTACGCTTCGACGACTTTTACTTCAAGCGCATTCTGCGCTCGGCCGGCGTGAACGCCCTGACCAAGGCCGCTGCCGAAAAGGTCCTTGCCCGAGCGAAGGCAACCGCTCCGGTTGACACCGGCGCCTATAGGAAAGGCCTGCAAATCAAGAAAATCGGTGCAGCCACCCGAGATGTCTACCTCGTCGTGGGCACCGATTGGAAAACACTCCTCGTCGAATCCAAGACCGGTAACCTCACCCGCGCCCTGAAGGGAGCCTAAATGATCACGCCACCCGACCTCGAACTGTGGCTGACCACCTTCCTTCGCGCCCAGCTCGCCGCCCGCAAGATCGCCGCCACCGTCTCCAACAAGGAACCCGCCCAGCTTTCGGCGCCACTATCGAAGCCGCTGATCGTGATCCGCGAAGACGGCGGCCCCGGAAAAACTGAGATCACCTACACCCGCACCTGCGGAGTGTCCATCCTTGGCGGAACCCGCCAACACGACCAACCCACCAAAGCCCTCGCCCGCCTGGCCTACGCGATCCTCACCGACCACGAAACGATCGCGCTCGCGGCTGGCTCGCCGGTGGTGGCGGTGGAGTTCTCGGGGTGTGATGGCCCGTACACCGTGCCTGACCCGCAGGATGTGACGCGCGTGTATTTCGTGGTGGAGTACACAGTCGTCGGCTCCTGGTAGCCGCGTTTTCCCTGCCAGCCGGTGGGGGCAAGTTTCAACACAATCAAGGAGAAAAAATGTCTGTTGATGCAACCACGGGCGCCAATCTGGGCGCCGTCGGAATTCCGCTCACCGGCTTCGCGGCCGTTCAGCTGGAGGGGGAGCCGGTTCTCTTGGAATCGGTAGCGGGTAAGGCAACCCCGCTCGAGGTTCCCGAGGGTTATAAGAAGGTTGGCCTTTTCAAGGTCGATGGCGGCCCGCAGGAGTCGGCCGAAACCGGTGACTCGATTGAATTCTTCCAGGATGGATTCAAGGCCGCGGGGCAGGGAACCCTGACGATTACTATCAACCTGGCGGAGATGAATGAGCACGTGCGTCGCCTGACCACGGGCAAGAAGGCCGATGAGAACGGGATGATCGTTGTTGACGCGGCAACCCCGGACGCGATCTTCCCGCTGCTGGTCGTCACCCAGTATAAGAATGGTTGGCAGCGTCGTCTCAATGGCATGGCGCGTATCTCGGCCGTAGAGAAAGACCAGGAGACGCGCGGCGAGGTCAATGGCCGCAACACAACCTTCGAGTGGGTGTACTCGGAGAAGGTCGGCGGCTATTTCCGCGAGTGGGTCATCCGTCCCGACGGCCTCGCCGCCTAACCGTAACCAGTAGACACAGGTGGCGGGCACGATCGTGCCCGCCACCTCATTCATAAGGAGCCACATTGACCAAATATGATTTCGATTCCTGGGATGAAGAAGCTGCTTCGGCTGCGATTGCCCGCATCGCCGAAACCCAGACTTCTTTTCGGTATCTCATCGACGCCGAGGATCTCATCGTAGAGCTTCCTTCGAAAAAGATCGCCAAGCTTCCACTGAGCGTGACCGCCCGCGATATGCTCCAGGTCGCTGAACTCGAGCAGCGGGGCGAAGCAGCACTACTCATGCAGCTTCTGGATAACGTGGGCCAGAAGGACACCTCGGCCCTTTTGCAGGATTGCTCGCTCGCCCTCGTGGCGAAGATCGCCATGGTGTACTTCGATCTGATCGGGCAGATCACCGGAGTGGCACTGGGGGAATAACCTGGCTGCTCAGGCTGCGGCACGAACACGGCGCGGCCCTAGCGGCCACCTTCCGAGCCACCTTCCACACATCAATCGGTGCGGTGTGGGCTGGCCAGATCGAGCTGCGCGAAGCAATCGACCTGGCCACCTGCGCCGCGGCCGATCCTGCCACCTACCTCGGCGCCGCTATCAATGGCCTGACCAGCCCCACCTCTAACGCCGACCTGGCCCTCATGGTGGCCCTGACCCGATTCGCGGGCGAGCCCATGAAATCCTTCATCCCCATCGCGACAATCCAATCCAACGAATCCGACACGGACGCCGCCCGCGCACCGGAACCGGACGAACAGGAGCTCGCGGCTGCGGAGGCCATTCTCGACCAAACGATCATTTTCGCCTAGGAGGCCACATGTCGAAGCAGGTGGGCACCGGCCACATCGCGATCTTCCCCGTGATGAAAGGCATCAGGAAGAAGATTGGCCAAGAGTTCGACGCCGCCGCCCGCGACTCCCGCTCCCGCTTCTCACGCGCCTTCGGCCGAGCCGGTGAAGAAACCGGAGCCAAGGTAGGGGCCGGCTTCCGATCCGCCTTCGGCCGCACAGACCTGGCCACCCCCGGAGTCAAAAAGCTCAAAAGCGAAGTAGCCTCCGCCTCCCAAGCCCTCAATAAAGCACGCCTAGCCCAGCAAGACGCAGCAGGCAAAGTCCGCACCGCAGAGGCCCGCCTCGCCGCCGCCCAAACTGCATCCGCGAATGCCGCCTCCGCCCTGGCTCGCGCTGAAACCAATGCCGCCTCCGCCCGCACCAAGTACGGTGCGAACTCGGCCAAGGCCCAGGCAGCAGAACGCCAGCTCGAAAACGCCCGCACCAAGGTCGCCCGCACCGCGGCCTCCGTCACCAGCGCCGAAGAACAGCTCGCCTCCGCCAAGCGCCGCGCCGCCACCGCCGGGGAAACCCTCACCGCTGCCTCCCAACGCCTTGCCTCCGCACAATCCGCGCTCGCGGCGTCGGCCATGCGGGCCCAGTCGCAGATGTCCTCTTTTGGGCAGCGCACGTTGGCGTCGTTTAAGTCCGGGTGGAGTGGGGCCTTTGGCCCGGCCACGTCTGCTTTCCAGGGCTTCGCCCAGTCCGCGGGACGTCACCTGGGATCGATTGCGACGGCGGTTAGCCCAGTAGCGGGCAGAGTCGTGGCACCGTTCCGCTCCGCGTTCACGGCCGTGAGCTCGGCGATCTCGACCACGATCGGCCCCTCGCTGCGGGGGGTGGCCTCGAGGGCTGCATCTACAGGCAAGGCGATTCTTTCGCACGTGGGCGGGGCGTTCAAAGCGATCGGCCAAAGCGCGCTGGTCGCAGCTGGCATCATCGCCGGCGCTTTCGCTAAGTCCCTCTCGAGCGCGATCTCCCGAGTCGACACGTTGAATAATTTCCCGAAGGTCATGAAGAATCTTGGATATTCGACTGAGGATGCTTCGCGCTCGATCGAGAAGCTTTCCAATGGGATTCAGGGCCTGCCCACCCGCCTCGATGACATTGCCTCCACCACACAGCGGCTCGCGCCGCTGACCAGTTCGCTCGATGAAGCCTCCGACCTGGCAATCGCCCTGAACAACGCATTCCTCGCTGGTGGCAAGGGCTCGGCAGAAGCCGCGCGCGGCATGGAGCAATACACGCAGATGCTGGCCGTGGGCAAGGTCGATATGATGGCTTGGCGGACCCTGCAGGAGGTCATGCCCGGTCAGCTCAATCAGATCAGCCAAGCACTCCTCGGCACGACCGCCAATTCCCAAGATCTGTATCAGGCGATGCAGGATGGCACGCTCAGCTTCGACGATTTTAACGCCGCCATCCTCGACCTGAACAAGAACGGGCTCGCGGGCTTCGCCTCCCTCGAAGCTCAGGCCAAGGATGCCACGGCCGGTATTGCGACCGCTTTCGAAAATGTGAAGACCGCCCTGGCAAAGGGCGGGGCGACCATCATTCAGGCAATCGGCCCCGAGAACATCACGGCAGCGGCCGCGAAAGTACAGGCCGCCATCGGGAAAATCTCCAATTCCATCGCCGGCTTCATCGAGCGCCTCAAGGCCATGAATTTCACCGGGGATCTGACCAAGCAGCTGACCGCGCTTGGCCCAATCGCCGCCGGTGCCCTCGCCCCGCTACTGACAAAGCTTCCGCTCGTGGGTAGGCTCTTTACCGGGCTGACCGGCCCCGTCGGCCTGGCCATCGGACTCCTCGGCGCTCTCCTCGCCTCCTCCGAACCGCTGCGTAATTCCCTGGGACGGCTCGCCGAAAGCGTCAGCAAGGCCCTCCAGGGTGCCTTCACCAAACTTCAGCCCGTCCTCGATTCGGTGGGCAGCGCGCTCGCGGATCTTATGAGCACGGTGGGCGATGCGCTCGCCCCGGTCATTGACGCGCTAATCCCGATCGTGGAAGAGCTGATATCCATCTTCACTGATGCAGCAGCCAATATCCTTCCCTCCCTGATCCCACTCCTCGAAACCCTCGGCCAGGCTTACACCACATTGGCCGGTATTGTCACGGATCTCGTCATCCCGACCATTGAAAAACTTCTGCCTATCGTGGAGGGCGTGCTCAATGCGATCATTGGCATCATTGGCCCCGCCCTCGACACGATCACTGCGATTATCGACACCGTCCTCGCGGTGATCTCCGGTGATTGGAGCGCAGCATGGGAAGGCATTAAGGGCATCTTTTCCGGGGTGTGGGAGACGATGGGCGCGATCGTGACCGGCGCGATCGAGATCATCAAGGCCACCATCTCGGCCGGGGTTGAGATCATCAAGGCCGTGTGGTCTGCTGCCTGGGAAGGTATCAAGTCCGTGGCCTCCACGGTCTGGGAAGGTATCAAGTCCGTGGTCTCCACCGCGATCACCGCCGTCTCCACCACGGTCTCCACCGTCATGGAAGGCGTCAAGACCGGGTGGAACACTGCCTGGACCACCGTCAAGGACTTCGCCTCCACCGCCTGGGAAGGCATCAAGAGCAAAGCCTCCACCGCGATCACCGCCGTCTCCTCCACGGTCTCCACCGGCATGACCGCAGTTAAGAGCGGGTGGAATACCGCCTGGACCACCGTCCGTAATGTCGTCGGCCCGGCCTGGGAAGGTATCAAGTCCGGCGTCAGCAGCGGTTTGAGTTCCGTTGTATCCACCGTCCGCTCACTACCCGGCCGAGTGCTCGGCGCCCTCGGAAACCTCGGCAACCTCCTGATCAATTCCGGCCGCTCCCTCATCTCCGGCTTCGTCCGAGGAATCACCAGCGCCTTCTCCAGCGCAATCAACGCCGTCAGAAACGGCATGAGCCGAATCCGCTCTTTCTTCCCCTTCTCACCCGCAAAACGCGGCCCATTCTCCGGCCGCGGATGGGTCAAATACTCCGGCCAATCCATCCCACCTGCGCTCGCGGCTGGTATCCGAGGCAAGATTCCCGAGGCTCAGGCTGCTGCGCGTGATCTCGCACAGGCAGCGTCGAATGCTCTGACCGTGGACGGGTCTATGACCGGGCTTGCGTCGTCCGGCTCGGGAGCACAACCTGGGGCGGCCGTGCAGCCCGAAACGGCTAACCACGGCGGGGCCGGTGTTGTGTTCAATATCGGCGGCATTTACAACCCGCAGGCCGAGCCATCCTCGACCTCGCTATCCCGTGAGCTTGCCCGAGTCGCGGCCGGCGTCGATGCCCTGATCTAAGGAGGAAGAAGATGACGACTTTCTACCTAGATGATTTCCCGCTCGATGACCCGCAGGGCCGGTGGCGCCTCACCACCGATACCGAGTTGCCTAGCCTTTCGCTTTCCGAGCACAAGCTGGTCACGGTGCCTTTCATGGCGGGCGCTGCACGAGTGCGGGGTGCTGCACCAACCCGCCCGATCACTCTGGGTATGTGGATCCCCAACCGCCCCGGCGGCCCAACTCATGATCACGTGCTCGCCACCGCCCAACTGCTCGGCTTGGCGCTCGCCAATGCAGAGCACCTCGTGCTCGCACCGAACGTGGGCGATCGCCGCCAAGCCAAGATCCTGAATGCCTCCGCCTCCGAGATCTCCATGAACCGAACCAGGACGGGAGCAACACTCGCCTTTAGCCTTGATCTAGACCCGTTCTGGGCAAGCCAAGCAGCATTCATCTCTGCCCAAATCCAGGCCACCACCCAGATCACGATCCCGAATTTCGCTGGCGTGACCGGCCCGGCCCGCGACGCCGTGATCCGGCTTTCGGGGCCACTGACCGCGGCCCGCCTCACCGACCCCACCACCGGCCAGTGGATTCACGCAGCGACCAGCGTGAGCCGCGGCACCTACCTCTACATCAGCCCATCCACCACCAGCTTCTGGACCTCCACCTCAACCAGCCAGTGGACACCACCTGCGCAGGCCAAGATCGCCGAGTACGGCCCGGACGGCCCACCCGAGTTCTGGCCAACCGCCACCACCACCGGAACCGAGCTCATCATCCAAACTGCGCTCACCAACGCCTCATCCACCCATCTCGTCGTTAGGGGGCACAAATGGTATCTGTAACCGCCCGCATCACCATATACAACCCCGACGGCGAGCTCCGCGGCCGCCTCAGCAAACCCACCTCGTGGTCGGCATCCATCCCATGGAACGACGTCTCGGCCTTCAAACTCGACCACGCGCTCGCGGCCCCTGGCGCCGAGCTGCTTGCCGAGCCGGGCGAGTGTGCCCTCGAAATCTGGGATGGGGCGGCATGGGTAGAGCCGGCAGGGGCACGCTACTGCATGATGGAGACCTCCACTGATCGGGCTGACCGTGGTGCTGGGAAGCTTTCGATCACAGCGCCCGGCTATGCGACCCTCCTCGATGGTGTGGTGGGGATCCCGCAGAAATTCGGGCAGCCCGCCCAGTATGACACTGAAGGCAAGCGTAAATTCCTTTCCGCCACCGTGGGGGAGATCCTGACCACGGTGCTTGCTGAAGCCCGCGGCCTCGAACCGGGCCTCGTGCCCGGCCTTTCTCTCGCCTTCACAAAGACCACCGACTCCGCGGGCGCCGCCTGGGCGCGCCGCGTCACCATCTACTACGAACCTGGCCTCTCGCTCCTGACCATCCTCGATAACCTCGCCCAGCAAGGCCAGTGCGACTGGCACATGAAGGGCCGGGCACTGCACGTCACGAACGTGACCAACCCCGACCCGCTCGCCGTTTACCTGCCAGAAACCGTGAAAGAGGCCCCCGTGCGCACCTCCCTCTCAGGCCTGGCACACACAGGCTTCCTCGTGGGAGAGCGCGATACCTGGCGCTTCGAGAATGAAGGCACCCCCACCCCCTGGGGCAAAACCATGAAGGTCATTACCCAGGGCGGAGGGCGTGACGAGGTCACCGCCCGCCAGCTCGTGACCGGCGCGCTCGCGGAGGGTGCCCGGCAGCGCGTGGAGTACACGTGGGCAGCGCCCGCCAGTGTGGAGGCGCCGCGTCCCTTCGTAGATTTCCGCCCAGGCGAGCGAATCTACGCCCGAAATGTGGCCGGCGAGTTCGAGCCAATGCGCGTCGCCCAAGTGGCGCTCTCCTTCGGCTCCGATGGCCTGGAGACCATGCTCACCCTCAATGATCGCTTCACGGATTCCATGATCCGCATCGCCAAGCGCACCAAGGGCATCGTCAATGGTGCCTCCGGCGATGCCGGCACTTCGACCACCCCGGAAGGCCTCAAGGCTGCACCCCCGAAGCCAGTCGAAGGCCTCACATTGCACACCGAGGGCTACTGGGATGGGCCTCTCGCCCGGTCCCTGGTTCGCGCCTCCTGGGGTGCGGTCACTCACGATATTCGCGGCTCGGCGACCCAGATTGCCGAATACCGCCTCGAGATGGCCGGCCGCACCATCACCACCACCGAAACCACCGGCACCGTCTCCGACCTCGCCCCCGACCAAGTGGTCACAGCCACGGTGACCGCGGCCGATAATGATGGGCAGCGCTCTGCCCCGACCTCGCTCTCTATTCGCACCGCCTACCCCCTCGACCGGCTCGACCCGCCCACCCGGCTCACCGGCAGCTCCGAATACGGGATCGTCTCGCTCTATTGGGATGGTCTGCTCGATCCCGGCCCAGGAGGCACCCCCTACACCCCGCCCCGCCACTTCTCTCGCCTTCTCATCGAAGAAGCCCCCTCCGCCAATGGGCCGTGGGTGCCGCTCACCGAAACCACCGGCCGCCAAGCCACCATTGACCGCAATAAGTACATCGGCCAAACCCGCTTCTACCGGGCCACGGCTATCGACCACCTCAGCGGCAAATCTGACCCCGGCCCCGCCAATGAAGTCCAGGTACGCTCCACCATCACCGACCAGCTCGAAGGCACCGCCGACCAGCTCGCCGAACTCACCGCGAAAGCCCAAGACGCGCACAATGCTGCCATCGACGCCCAGGCCGCGGCCGACCGAGCACTCGCCGAGTACGGCCCCATCGATGAACGCACCCAAGCCGCCCAAGCAGCAGCCCAAGCCGCCGAAGAGCGCGCAAACGCCGCCTACGCGCTCGCAGAGGAAAAACCGGACCTGGCCGACGTCGAAGCTGCAGCCGAGGCCGCAGCTGACGCCGCCCGCCAAGCCGCGGCCGCTGATGCTCAGGCGAAGGCCGACGCCGCGAAGGCCGAAGCTCTCGCCCAAGCCGCTCAGGATGCTCAGGCGAAGGCCGACGCCGCGAAGGCCGCCGCCGAACAGGCGGCAGAATTCGCCGCCCAGGCCGCGGCCGACGCGGCTGAGCAAGCCGCGATCGACGCCGCCGCTCAGGATGCTCAGGCGAAGGCCGACGCCGCCCAGGCCGCCGCTCAGGAAGCAGCCGAAGCTGCAGCCCAAGCAGCCCAAGCAGCCGCCGAGCAGGCCGCCGCAGCCGACGCCAAATCCAAAGCCGATGCCGCGCTCGCGGCTGCACGTGCCGAGTTGGCTGCAGCTCAGAAGCTGCTGGATTCGAAGATCACCACGGTGCAAGCCTCCGCAAATGGCAAGAATTCCATCACGGTCTCGCGTCAGAAGTGGGCGGCGTCGACGCCGGGGAAGGTGGCTGGGGATCTGTGGCGGTGGGTGGATGGGTCTGGGAATCTCATTGGTGAAGCTACGTGGGATGGGGCGGCGTGGAAACCCTCCCCGATCACCTCGGCCGCTATCTCCGCCCTCGACGTCCATAAACTCACCGTCACAGGCAACGCCCAATTCTCCAAAGCTGTCATTGACCGATTCTGGGTCAATGAAGCCAATGCTGGCAAAGTTACCGCCCGCATGATGAACGTGGTAGCCGACCCGGAGAAGGGCGGCAGCGAGTTCACTCCCACCAAAATCGGGATGGTCGGCCCCGGCGGCCTCGATGTGCTCAACCTTGAAGTCGGCGCCGAGAATGCGCTCGCCTTCTACCAAGATAACCAGGCGAGGTTCGCGGTCTCCTCCGACGGATCGCTCTCCGCCATCAGCGTGAATGCGGCGCAGTCGCTCACGTATCAGGGTGAAGAGCTCGCGGATATCCTCGAGCGGCTCCCGAAGGGCATCGTGTACTTCGCGGAAAACATTAACGGGCTATTTACGATCCAGAATGCGAGCTACACATCGCGAATTGCTCACATTCCGGTGACTCGGCCGAATCAGCCGCGGTTTTGGCGGATAACGGCAAGAGCCGGCATCCAATCAAACACCGCCAGCAACACAATCAGCTCCGGCATTCATATGCAGGTAGTGTCGAATACATCCGCCCACTATGACCAGGCGGCATGGAGAATACACGGCTCCGTGCTCTATCAGACATCTGGCTACTACTGGGAGACCGTCAATTTTGTCGATATCGTCGATACCCGCGACGTAAATTGGTCATCCGATGGCCACGCCCTGATCTCCTGGACGGCCCGGAACGCCGCGGGATCCAGTTTCACTATTGGGCAAGGCATGCGATTCTGGATCGAGGATCTTGGCCCCGCCTTCAACCGCACCCCGACCTACCCGTGGATCCGACCCGAAGCCACCTCCGATAGTGGCTCATCACCCACGAAAATCACGAGCACCGCCTCATGGGGGATGGCCGGATCTGAAATCTACCGTGGATCAGGGAAGCTTGGACACACCTCCGGCAATCTCCCAGCCGGCTACTACTCGGGCGAGTGGAAGAGCCTGATTTTTTTCAATGACGCAAGCATCCGCTCCGTGCTCTCCGGCGCGACTATAAACCAAGTCCGCCTCTACCTCGCCAACGCCCACACCCACGCCTACTCCGGCATGACCGCCCGCATCGGCACACACAACGCCGCGAGCGCGCCGTATTCGGCCCCGAGCTTGACTCATTGGAAGGATGAGGCGTTTTCGCGGGGTCAGGCGAAGTGGGTGACCTTGCCGACTGGGGTGGGCGATTGGTTGAGGAATGGTAGCGCGCGGGGCATCGCGCTCGCGGGCTGGTCGACGAGCTCGCAGTTCTATGGCACGTTTTTGAAGAATGTGCGGCTCGAAATCACATACACGAAGTAAGGAGCAATCATGGATGTGGCTGAGTTGTCTGATTCGGAGCTGGCACAGCTGGCGAATGCGGTGCGGGTGGAGCAGGATCGGCGTCAGAATGAGGCCCTGGTCGAGAAGCAGATCATTGAGGCTGTGAAGAAGATACAGCTTGAGGATGGTACTCGCCCCCGGCCCGCCCGGCCGTATGTCCAGCCGGTGGGTGCTCACGATGCGTACACGCGAGGCGACACTGTGGTGTGGGATGGGGGCCTATGGGAGTCCCAGCTGGCGGTGAATGTGTGGCCGCCTCAGAGTGTGGCGGGGGCGTGGGAGCGCATCGGTGTTGCTCCTACGAATGAGCCTGATGGTGAGCGTGAAGGTGCCCCGGAGTGGGTGCCCGGGCTGGCCATGGTAGCCGGTGATCTTGTGAGCTATCAGGGCTCAGTTTATCGGGTGGTGCAGGCCCATACGGCGCAGGTCGGGTGGGAGCCACAGGCAGTTCCTGCCCTTTTCAGCAAGATCTAACCTAAGGAGGAAGAAATGGTGTCTTACTGGTATCCGGGGGCGGTGCGTAAGCCGCTGACCCGCAATTTCACGAATGCGACTCGCAAGCGGACTGACGGGGTGGTGCTGCACGTGGCGGCCTCTGAGGCCGCCTCGCTGCAGGGCTGGTTCAATAACCCCGCCGCCCGTGCTTCATCCCATTTCTATATTCGCCGCTCTGGCGTGGTCGAGCAGTACCTGCCGATCAATCTGATCTCCTGGGCGGGCGTTGATTCCGATGCCCGCATGATCTCGATCGAAACCCAGGGCATGGGGAGCGGTACGTGGGACCCAGCGCAGGTGGATGCGATCGTGGCCGTGCTGCGCTGGATTCGCACCATCTACCCCTTCCCGGCCCGCCAGATGACCAGCTCGAAGAGCACCGAGAAGGGCATCGGCTATCACGCCCTTGGCGTGCCGGGGTCCAGCTGGCAAAAGCTTCGCCGGGTCTCTCAAACCGGCGGCGAACTGTGGTCAGGTGCGGTGGGGAAAATCTGCCCCGGCCCGGGCCGTGTTGCCCAGATCCCCGCGATTATCTCCCGCCTTTCCAGTACCACCACAGCCCCGGCACCACAGGCCACACCCGCGCCGCCGGCCACGAGCGGCACACCGATCGCCGCCCATCTCGATGTGAAGACCGTGCAGCGGCAGCTGGCCGAGGCTGGGTTCTACACCGGGCTGATCGATGGGCAGGCCGGCTCCATGACCGGCGCCGCGGTACTCGCCTACCAAACGAATCAGCGCTATTTCCCCGGCCTGCTCATCGATGGGAACTGGGGCGATCTGACTCAGCGCCACTTCGAGTGGGTCAAGGTGCTGCAGTCGGCAGTGAATCGGTGGAAGACGGCCGGCCGCATGGGGGCCACCAAGGTCGATGGCGACTACGGCGCATATGTGGACCGGCTTGTGCGCGCAACCATCGCCGACAACTTCAGCGGCACCTACACTGCGGCCGTGAAGGCGATCTACGGGCGTAGCGCCCGCCCCGTCAATGACGGCGAACCCGGCGCCGCATTCTGCCGCATGCTATCCATCCCCACCCACCCCATGGCCACGAAATAGGAGGCGCCTCATGAACCGCATTCTCACCCCCGAAGTACGCACCTGGATCTACGGCATCGCGCTCGCGGTGCTCTCTCTTCTCGGCGCGTATGGGTTGCTCGAGGAGGGCCAGATCGATCGGTGGGCGCAGCTGGCTGCAGCTATCATGGGCATGATTGCCTCGGGCACGGCTGTCGTCTACCGCCCCACCCGAAACCCCAACCCCGACCCGGGCGAGGAGGTAGGGGAGGAGCCGGCAGACACGGAATGGGCGGGGCCAGATGACATCCACTAATCTGACCGCGCTCATTACTGCCATGCCTGACCCGATCGCGGCAATCAATCTCACCGAAGCGATGTGGGTAGCCGTGATCGGCGCCGCGGTCGGAGTCGCCGGCCTCTTTGTCACCATCATGAAGGATCGCCACTCCCACGAGCTCGATGTCGTCCGGGCCGCGATTGAAACCTACACCAAGCTAAACGACAGGCTCACCGCCCAGGTCAGGGAGCTATCGACTCGTGTAGAAGGCCTCGAAAGCCGGGTAGCCACCGCGGATGAAACCGTCCGCCAGCTCCGTGCCTACACCGCCGTGCTGCGCCAGCACATCTCCGATGGCAAGCCGCCGCCCCCACCCGAGATGAACCCACCCGCCTAACACGAAGCCCCCGCCCACCCCACCGCGCTCGCGGTAAGGGGTGGGCGGGGCTTTTTTGCTAGCAGTCGGCGAGTTCGATGTACTGGTCGATAGTGCAACACACTACATATTTGGCTCCAGTTCGGATTGCATGGCCCAAAACATGGCGACCTCCCGCCATGGGGCATCGGCCTCGATTGGATGACCTCGGCGCAGCGCGGCCACATCGCTCAAGAAGTCGCGGTAGAGCTGCTCGACCTCGGCGTGGATGCCGGGCGGCACCGGGTGGGTCCCCTTCTCCCACCGCAGGTAGGAGGTTTGGTTGATGCCGAAGAGGAGGGCCATGTCGGTTTGGGAGAGGCCGAGTGCTGCACGGAATTTGCGGAGGAAAGAGCCCGTGAGTCGAGGGATAAGCATGAGTTCATCCTTTCAATAGGGCGGGGCCGGGGTATTGTGTCCCCGGCCCCTGCGGTTTGTGTTAGAAGATTCCGGTCAGCTCCTCGTCGAGGTTGGCGAGTTGCTGCTCGGCCTTCTCAAGCTCGGCGAGCAAGCACGCCTGGCGGGCCTCAAGCTCAGCCTTCTTGGCCTTCGCATCCCGCCACTGCTCGGCCTTCGGCTGCAGCTGGCCGTGGGTCATGAGGAAGAGATCCTTAAGCTCCTGGCGGCGGGCCTTCTCCTGGCGCTTGGCGGTCAGCTCGGGCGTGGAAAACTGCTCTACCCCTGCGGCCGCGTCATCCATCGCCTGGAAAGCGAGCCACACCAGGTTCTTGCTATTCGCGTGCTCGAGGTAGGCCAGCCGGGCATCCTCAGCCGCCACACCCTCGATCTGGCCCGTGAGGAAGAGCGCCCGCTCGGGGTCAGCCAACGTGATCTCCTGGAACTGTGCACTCGTGAGGAACGGCTTGTAGGTGTTCCTCTCGGCCCACCGGTTGAAGCGCTCCTGGTCGGTCAGCGCTGCTTCCGCTGCCGCGTCGTCTTCTGCCTCGACGTCGATGCCAGCATCGTCGTTATCGTCCGAAATGCCCATGTAGCGGTCGATGATGTGGTCGTAGTCGGGGCCGAGCTTGATCTCGTCGATCGCGTCCTCCCACGCCGCCTCGTCGATGTCGGCGTCGATGTCAGCGCAGATCTCGCCGATGCCGTTGATCGTGATCCCGGCCTCGGGGAAAGCGGCCTGGAGGATCTCCTCGGCGTGGGTGATCATGAGGGCCGCGCCCTCGTCGTTCATGGCCTCGCGTTGCGCGTGGGTGAGGTTCAGCTCGCCGTAGGGGTCGAGGTCGAAGGTCTGCAGGGCGCCGGTGGTCAACTGGTCGAGGGTGGAAATCATGGTGAGAGTCATTTTCTGATCCTTTTCTGATCCTGCAATGAGCCTTGCTGCTCCTTGCCTGTACCCCTATTCTATGTCCCCTCGCGGGACATGTCAAGCGTGAAGCGCAACACACTACGCGGGGTGTTTGCGCCTGCTATGCTGGACTCATTCCCCGCGCTAGCGGGGGTACTTCCATTTATGGACGCCGGCGACGGCCTTCCCCGCGAAAGCGGGGGCAAAACAATGGGGGCGGCACCCGATCGCAGGGTGCCGCCCCCTTATTCCTATCCCGCAGTCCACTCAGCCGTAAACCCGCGATCAGCCATCTCGAGCAGTACCGCGAGCGCGGCGTTCTTTGCTGCGAGCTGGCTATCCCGGTACGCGATGAGGTGGATAGGCTGGCCAGGGTCGGCGAGGCTGTCAGTCTCGGCGAGTAGGTTGTCGAGCGTTTCGATCCACTCCTGCCAGTGCTCCTCCATGAGGATCTGGATATCGGGCGGGACAACATTTTGCCCGGTCTCCCATCGCTGCAAGGTGCGGCGGTTAATGCCGAGCACGCTCGCGGCGTGCTCTACCTCCAAGCCCATCGCGGTGCGCTTGATGAAAAGCTCTGCCCCATTCATGCGATCTCCTTACTCTTGGCTGCTTGCTTGTTTTCTTCTTCCATGTGAGTTGCGATCATCTGCATGATCGTGAGGGTGTGGAGATCGCGCGTGGCAGGGTTGCGGTAGGTTGCGCGCCACTGGTCGAGGTTGTGGAGGGTCTCAAGCTTTTCGCGGATCGTGGCCACGTTGTAGTAGTAGGTGCGGTTGTAGAATTTCGAGGTGTGGTGCCACTCGTCCCAGCCGATGAGGCCGTGCCCGATCAGCCACTTGATGAAGCCGACGTTTTCCTGCACTCCGCCTTCGCGCAGCCACATGGCGGTGATTTTCGACTTGGGCAGCATGCCGTCATCTTCCGCCCATACGGCATTGTTGGACTTGCCCTTTTCCCAGTTGTACCCGGCCATGATTTTTCTCCCTCGGTATGTTCCGTCCGGTTCGGCCTCGTGCCGTTCCTTTACCCCTATCCTATGTCCCGTTGTGGGACATGCCAAGCGGGGAGAGGCGATTGCTGCGCTCGCGATCTTATAGCGGGGCAGAATCTTATAGTGGGGCAAATGAGGGGCAAGATGAGGGGCAAGGCCCGTTTTGCCCGATGATTGAAAGTCGCAGCACGCTCACTTTTCGTTGATGTGCCACGGTTTTCTGGTAGTCGGGCTAGCGGGATTTGAACCCACGACCTTCCGCTCCCAAAGCGGACGCGCTACCAACCTGCGCTATAGCCCGTAGCCGAATGGCCTTCGTCAATCTTAAAGGAGCTGGCCGTGTTAGACGAATCAGCCCCGATGAGCATCATCTCACGGGGTGAAGCTTTTGAGAAACTTGGCGGGCTTGCTAAGATCAACGGGTCACTTATGGTGATACGCGAGTGTAGCTTAATGGTAAAGCCTCTGCCTTCCAAGCAGATGACGCGGGTTCGATTCCCGTCACTCGCTCCACTTAGACGTCGGATTTGATAAGTACCCTTTTACGCTAGCGAGTATCGCTTAGGGGGTGTGAAAAATCGCTTGCGCTAGCGGGTTTGGGTTTTGCGTTACCTAGTATCGTTTTTTCCCTGTTCGAGTAGGGTTTCGAGGTTTAACTCGCTAACGGATGGCAGGTGACGTTCGCTGAAGTGCCCCAGGTTTTCCCACCTACTCAAACGGAAGAAAATCTGGGGCACTTCACCTTGGTGGTGACTCCGCCATCGCTCTTGTTGGGCATTGCTATAGGCGGCTGACATGTGGTCGGCGTGGTGGCTAGTCAGTGATCAGACTCGTTATCTTCGCCTGGGACGTGTACGAAGAATTGCGAGGAGATTGCAAGTAGTTCGCGCATAAGTTCGTATTGGCCACCGTGCATGTTCCAGATTTCATCTTCGCCTGCGGCTTCTGGTCGTTCGTAGATCGACGAGGTGGTGTTGACGTCGGCTAGCCATCCGTTGTCGTAGTAGTCCATGAGCGGTTTCATGGTTTCGTTGAACGCTTTGATGGATTGGAGCCCTTCGCATGCTTTCTCATAGGAGGCGCGGGATTTCATCAGATTGTCTTGGGCTACGTTGAGCCGTGCAAGGCTCGCCTGCTGCTCTGGCGTGTAGTTCGATTCTGCTGTGTTGTCGTTCATATATTCAGTGTGACACAAGCTGTAGGTGTCTGGTGCTAAATGTATGGTGCTGTTTCGTGTCGTTCGCTTTAAACGGGGTGTGGTGAAGTGTCCCAGGTTTTCTTCTGTTTGAGTGGATGGGAGAATCTGGATTATGTCGAAGGGATTTGATTAGGAAGCGAAAGAGCAGATTGTTCGTCTGGTGGAGGATCTGGAGTGGCCTAAGAATTAGGCCCGCTCGGTTTAAGTGTTGACCGTGTTTTCTTG
>NZ_KV793344.1:137139-247369 GCF_001808465.1 Trueperella sp. HMSC08H06 | reverse complement strand
TCAAGTGTCAACAAACACAGGGTAACCCCAGTTCGGGCGTTTTCTTCCTGCCAAGATCATTGGTGACTCCTAACGGGACCGTAACTAGATTCGGTGCAGTTGCCCTGAGGCTACTTGTGACTATGGGAAAGTCTAAGAAGCCCAGAGTTTTAACTGTGGCCTATATGCCTGGGTTTGCTTGCAACTTATCCTGCGATTATTGCTATCAAAGGACTGACATATCTCATTCTCGACGTAAACCAATCCTTGGGAAACGGTCCGTATCGAACGAACAGATTTCGAGGTTCATTCACCAATTTGCTACGACAAAGAAAAAGCAAAGCATCCACCTTTCCTTGCTTGGAGGGGAGCCACTCCTTTATCTCGATCACTTTGACCGTTGTTGATTCAACCCCGTTTTACACCCCGCACACCTATGACCAAAGATTCATCAGCGAGTATGTGAGGCTTGCACGAAGCGTAGTTGCCGCTGGCTTTAGCTTGACTCTCCCTGGGCACTCTGGATTGTGCAGAACCTGTGGCACCCCGTTTGACCCAGAGGGTATTGTCGTTACCTCTCATGGGCAGCTCTACAGTTGCTGGGACAGTGCTGGTCAGGCAGGTATGTCCATAGGTGATGTGATTTCCGGATTCGATACATCAAAGGAACAAAGCTGGGTTCAATGTGGGTACTCCGGCAAAGAGTCCGACCTCCACCAGAGATTAGCATTGGAAATTGTCAAGATTCTCGCTGAGGGGTGAATCCGTGGAGACGTACAAGAACACCCCGCACTGGCTTTGGGCCTTCCGATTCGGATTGCGCTCTACTCCACTTAGCGCTGTCGCATCGATCTTGTTTCTCATTGTTGCTGCTTTAATCCCCGCCGCCACCGTTGTGCTGATCAAGTTGCTATCCAGCGCGATGGGTTCGGAGCAGAGAGCCGTCAGGCTCATCATCCTAGTTGCCGTCGTTTTCGGCGCAGGGAACGCCTGGCAACAAGTCTCCAACGCAATCTCGCGCGTGAATGCGATGAGGATCAACCTTTCTTCTGCCTCCTTATTCCAGGATCGGCTATCTCAGGCTTCGGCTCGGGAGTTTAACGACGAAGGGTTCATGAAGGAGTTGAGAGCGGCGCGGCAGTGTGTTGCCGAGGGACATGTCTCTTCGCAGTTCCAGGCAACGGTCAATATCGCGTGCGCGACGCTGACCGCGTTCACATTGTCGCTCTCTTTGTGGGAAATCAGCACGGCAGCCGCACTGATCAGCCTCCTTGCACCCATTCCCACCACGCTTGCATATGCCTGGTACGGGAAACAGGAATCCCACCTCTGGCCACAGGCAACAGAAGAGATTCGCCGATCCACGTATCTTCAGGACCAGATCTCATACCAGCGTACGGCGGTCGAAATATCGACCCTACGGGCGACGAATGTTTTCGCCGAGCTAGCTGCGCATCACCGATGCGCGCATATGGCGATCAGACAACGACTAGAGTGGCTGTCAATCGCGAGTGATTCGCTGGCCGGGCTCGTGACAACTGGCTTGTTTGCAATCGCGCTTCTCACGCTCTACAGGGACTCCGGTAACAACATCGGCGCATTGTTCGCCGGAACCGCCGGCGTGATGGCAGGGATCAGCGCAATGATGGGCATCGGGTACCAGATCGGGGAGCTTGTCACATCGCTGCCGGCGAACAAGCATCTCCGTTCGTTTGCTGACAGACCTACCGAGCAATCAAGTCCTTTGGACGTTCGAAACGCCGAGGCTCTCATCGCCACCGATGTGACGGTCAACTACGGCACGCTACGCGCCGTTGATCATGTGTCCCTCGAAGCTCCTTCCGGCAAGCTCACCGCAATAGTGGGCGAGAACGGGAGCGGGAAGACATCGCTTCTCAAGGCCTTGATGAACACACAGCGTGACGCATCAGGGGGCGTATTGATCGGCGACCGCACCATCAACGTGGGAGAAGACGAACATATTTCCTTTTATGTGTCCGCTGTTCTGCAGGATTATGGGCGTTACGAAATCTCGGTGCGTCGGTTTCTGATGTTGGGAAGCAGGCAGCGCGCGGCCGATTCCCAGCTGTGGGACGCCTTAGAGTTTGCAAGCATCGCACCTATTTTCCGGGACTCCCCGAACGGACTTGACACCCCCTGGGAAGCCAGTGGGGCGGAATCGAGCTGTCGGGGGGTCAATGGCAGCGGCTTGCCATCGCCCGCGCGATGGTCATGGACGAATACGTGTGGATCCTAGACGAACCGACGAGCACCATCGATGCCGCCGGCGAAGAAGAACTGTTCTCGAAGTTCGCAGCTCTCGCCAAGGACAGGATCTTTATCCTCACTTCCCATCGGCTCTCAACCTTGAAATGGGCGGACACCATCTACCTCCTCGACGCTGGCAGGATCCTCGAATCTGGAAGTTTTGATGAACTGATGTCTCCGGGAACTGCCTTCCGGAAAATGTTTGAGGCACAGATCATGGAGGCTGAGGATCGTGGGCGGTATTCTCCCAACGATTCCTCGACTCTCTAGGGCCGATCGAAATGTGAGACATTTCAGGGTCCCCTTTGGACAGCGGGAACGATTCGAGTTAAGTTATTGCCATGAAGATTTACGCGCATGCTCACGCCCAGTCGGTCATGACTGCTGGTGTCGTTGCGCGAATGTACGTGTGCTAGGTTCCTGCGCACGTTGGGCGCGCAGGCGCTCGTAGCACTTTTCTAAAACAAGCCGCCTCGCCGATCGAGGCCGTTTGAGCCCACATCCTACGTTTTTCCAGGATGATCATGGCTACCTGTACCTCTGCTACCCCTGTACTCTCTGCTGTTCCGACGCCGGCCGCGCGGGCCACCGACCCAACGGTGACAAGCCCGGCCGCGAACCCGCCAGAACCCACCGCCAATCCGGCGTCCTTCGGCTGGCTCCCCGCCCGCGGCAGCGACCAGCTCCCCTCCCACATCACCACGTCGTTCGAGGTGATGCCGCCGCGCAACCCGCAGACCGCCCCGAAGTTCTGGACCACGGTCAAGCAGCTGGTGGACGCCCGGCCAAACTTCATCTCGGTCACCTACGGCGCGGCGGGCCAGGATCGGCGCGGGGCCCGGGCGGTCACGGAGATCCTCGCCCGGCACGTGCCCACTCCCCCGATCGCGCACCTGACCTGCGTGGGCACGTCGATCGAGGAGATCACGCAGATCGTCACGGACTACCTAGATTCTGGCGTGCGCACGTTCCTCGCCCTGCGCGGCGACCCGCCTCTTGGCAAGCCGGGTTGGACTCCGGCCGATGACGCCTTGGTCCGGGCCACCGACCTCATCCGTCTCATCCGCGAGGTCGACTACAAGCGCAACGCCCGCTCCGCCCCGCTCGCCCTGCAAAGCGCGCTCCAGCCAATCCGCATCGCGGTGGCCACCTTCCCCGCCGGCAACCCGGCGGCGGGCACGAGCCCGGAGACCGAGGTCGAGCGCCTGGTCCATAAGCAGGTAGCCGGCGCCGACTTCGCCATCTCCCAGTTCTCCTGGCACGCCGCCGAGTTCACCCGCTTCGTGGAGCTGGCCCGCGCGGCTGGCGTCACCATCCCGATCGTGCCGGGGATCCTCCCGCCGGTCGAGACCCGGCGCGTGCTTCGCACCCAGGAGCTCACTGGCGTGGTGGCCTCCCCCGAGATCCTCGAGGCCCTCGCCACCGCCGCCACACCCGAGGAGGAAGAGCGGATCGGCGTCCGGATCGCGGCCGACCTCGCCCTCGAGCTGCTCGACGGTGGCGCCCCCGGCGTCCACCTCTACACCTTCAACAAGGCCGTCCCCGCGCTCGCGGTCATGGACCTGGTCGCCAAGGAGCATCATGCCTAGACGAATGCCCTGCTGGGATCCGCTTGCGGGCCGGCTCCCAGGTTTTCATTCCGCACCCGACCACACTGACCATTAAGACACGAAGGACTTTTCATGACTCTGCCCTCGACCATCCTCGGCTATCCCCGCATCGGCGCCAACCGCGAGCTCAAGCGGGCCCTCGAATCCTTTTGGGCCGCGAAGACCACCCGCGAGGAGTTCCTCGATGCGACCCGCAGCCTGCGTCTGGCCAACTATGCCCGCCTCACCGAGCTAGGCCTGACCGAGCCGGCCGCGATCCCAGACACCCACACCTACTACGATCAGGTGCTCGACGCCGCCTTCCTCGCCGGCATTATTCCCGCTCGCTTCGCAGACCTCGACGGCCTGGACGCCTACTTCGCCGCAGCCCGCGGCGACGCCTCCCACCCGGCAAACGAGATGACGAAGTGGTTCGACACGAACTACCACTACATCGTCCCCGAAATCGACTCGACCACCGCTGTGGCATACACCGACCGCCAGGTCGTGGCCCGCTACACCGAGGCCGCGGAGGCGGGGTACACGGTGCGGCCGGTCGTCGTCGGACCGGTCACGCTCCTGGCGCTGGCGAAGGGCACTGAGCGCGAGCCGGACTTTGACCCGCTTACGCGTATCGACGACGTCGCCGTCGCTTACGCCGCCCTCCTCGCCGAGCTTCAGGGCGCCGGAGCGCCGTGGGTGCAGTTCGACGAGCCGACGTTGGCCACCGATAATCTGCCCGCCAGCAGGGCCCGCCTCACCGAGATCGCCGCCCGCGTTTACTCACAGCTCGCATCTCTCGAGTCCCGCCCGCAGATCTTCCTCGCGGTCCCCTACGGCGACTCCTCGGCCTCCTTCGAGGCCCTGGCCGCGACGGGCGTGGAGGCGATCGGCGTCGATCTTGACCGCGGCTCCCTGCCCGAGGGCGCGCGGGCGGAGGGCGTGACGCTCGCGGCCGGCGTCGTGGACGGGCGCAACATTTGGCGCACGGACCTGCGCGAGGCAGCCGACAAACTCGAGCGGGCGCGGGCCACGGGCGCGAGGGTTGTGGCGTCCACGACGACGTCGTTGCAGCACGTCCCCCATACGCTCGAGGGCGAGGTGTGGGACGAGCCGCTGAATGCCAACCTGCACGCCTGGCTGGCGTTCGCGGATGAGAAGGTAGCGGAGATCGTCACGCTCGACCGGGGCCTGCGCGAGGGCTGGGACGCGATCGACGCCGACATCGCCGCTTCGACCGCCGCGTTCGAGCAGCGCGCGAGTGCCGACGGCGTCACGGTGGCTAGCGTCCGCGAGCGCACCGCCGCCCTGCGCCCCGGGGACCGCCGCCGCGGGGACGCCGTCCTGCGCCGTTCCCTCCAGCGCGCCCGCCTCGATCTGCCACTCCTGCCGACCACGACGATCGGTTCGTTCCCCCAGCGCAGCGAGCTGCGGGTGGCGCGGGCGAAGCGGCGCTCGGGCGAGCTGGACGAGGCCGGCTACCGCAAGGTGCTGAAGAACGAGATCCGGCACGTCATTGAATTGCAGGAGGAGATCGGGCTGGACGTCCTGGTGCACGGCGAGGCCGAACGCAACGACATGGTCCAGTACTTCGCCGAGCTACTCGAGGGCTTCGCGGTGACCCACAACGGTTGGGTGCAGTCCTACGGTTCACGGTGCACGCGCCCGTCGATCCTGTGGGGCGACGTCTACCGCACGCGCTCGCTCGGTGGGGAGTGGATCGAGTACGCCCAGTCGCTCACGAGTAAGCCGGTCAAGGGCATGCTCACGGGGCCGGTCACGATCATCGCGTGGTCTTTCCCGCGCCGTGACACCCCACTCGGCGAGGTGGCCGACCAGCTCGCGCTCGCCCTGCGTGACGAGGTAGCGGACCTGGAGGCCAAGGGCATTACGGTGATCCAGGTGGACGAGCCGGCGCTGCGCGAACTCCTGCCGCTGGACGAGGCCCGACACGAGGACTACCTCGGCTGGTCGGTGGGCGCATTCCGGCTCGCCACCTCGGGCGTGCGGGAGGACACCCAGATTCACACCCACCTGTGCTATTCGGAGTTCAACCAGATCATCGGCGCGATCGCCGCCCTCGACGCCGACGTCACCTCCGTGGAGGCGGCGCGCTCGCGCATGGAGTTGCTCGAGTCGGTGGAGGGCACCTTCACTAACGACATCGGCCCCGGCGTGTGGGACATCCACTCCCCGCGCGTGCCTGACACCGCCGAGCTCACCGACCTCATCTCGGCCGCACTGAGGAACGTTGCCGCAGACCACCTGTGGGTCAACCCCGACTGCGGCCTTAAGACTCGCGCCTACGCCGAGACCGAGCAGTCCCTGCGCAACCTCGTGGATGCCGCACAGTCGGTGCGCGAGCGCCTGTAACGACGGCGGCTGGCGTCGCTGACCGACGGCGGCCCGACGACGGCGGTGCTAGCCGCAAACCGACACCGAAGACAACTGAGCTGAAGACTCAACGACATCGAAAGGACCTCCCATGTCCCTGTGGAACCTCAAGCTGACCCGCGTGGACCTCACGCACGAACTCGACGAAAACTCCCCCTACTGGGGTGGCATGCCCGAAGGCGCGATCGAGCTCAACACCCCGATCCTCGACTTCGATTCACCCTACAACCTGCGCATTCAGCGCCAGACCTTCCCCGGCCAGTTCGGCACGCACATCGACTTCCCCGGCCACTTCCACCAAGATGGCGCACTCGCCCGTGACTTCGGGGTGGATCAGGCGGTATTGCCGCTTGTCGTCATCGATAGGCATGAGGAAGTGGAGGCGAACCCGGACTTTGCGCTGACGGTGGCGGACATCGAAGCGCACGAGGCGGAGCACGGCCCCATCCCGGCGGGCAGCTTCGTGACCTTCCGGTCGGACTGGCACAAGCGCTGGCCCGACGGCGCGGCGCTGGCCAACGCCGACGACGACGGGGCGCTGCACTCGCCTGGCTGGTCGAAGGAGGCGGTGAGCGCGCTCGCCGATCGCGGCGTGATCGGGATCGGGCACGAGACGCTCGACACGGACCCGGCCGTCGACTGCGCGGCGGCTGGCGACCTGGCCGTGGAGCGCCACGTGCTGGGACTGGGGCTGTTCCAGCTCGAGCTGCTGGCCAACCTTGACCAGGTGCCGGTGCGCGGGGCGCTCATTTCCATCGGTTGGCCGAAGATCGCGAGCGCGAACGGTCTGCCGGTGCGGGCCTGGGCTACGTTTGAGGCCGAGTAGAGACAAGCCGATTTATATACACTGGACGGTTTTGGGGCGATCTTCTTATATGAGGAGATCGCCCCAAAACCGTCCAAGAGTTTTTAAGCGAACGCGGTCTGCCGGCCCACACGTGGCCCAAACGAGTTCGGCCCCGCGCGAGAGCGCGGGGCCGAACCGGGTAAGGCGAGGAAAGGAGCCTTAGCCCTTGACAGCGCCTCCGGTCAGGCCGGAAACGATGTACTTTTGCAGGAAGAGGAACAGCAGCAAGATCGGCAGTGCCGAGATGATCGAGCCGGCAGTGAACCACTCCCAGTGTTTTTCATTACCGCCCACCCACAGGTTCATTCCCACGGCCAGCGTCCAGTTCTCCTGGCTGGTGAGGATAGTCCTCGACAGGATGAAGTCGTTGAACGCGGAGATGAAGGACAGCAGGCCGACCACCGCGAGGATCGGGATGACCAGCGGCATGATGATCGTCCAGTAAACCTGGGCGTGCGAGGCGCCGTCGATCTTCGCCGCCTCGTCCAGTTCCATCGGGATGGAGTTGAAGAAGCCGTACATGAGGAAGGTGTTCGCACCGAGCGCGCCACCCCAGTACACGGCGATGAGGGCGATCTTCGAGTCGATGCCCAGCCACGGGATGATGTCACCCAGGGTTGTCAGCAGCAGGAAGATAGCTACGAAGGTCAGTAGCTGCGGGAACATCTGGATGATCATGAGCGACATGAGCGTGACTTTGCGGCCCTGGAAGCGGTAACGCGAGAACGCGTAGGCCGCCGCCGCGCCCATGAGCACCGTGCCCACCGAGGTGGCCACGCCGATGATGAGCGTGTTCTTCAGCCAGGTCCAGAACATGGTGTCGGACAGCTCGGTGAAGTTTTCAACGGAGACGTCCGAGAAGAGCGCGTTTGCGCCCGTGAGCGTGGTGGAGATGTTCGGGTTGAGTGCCGCAGAGACGATGTAGACGATCGGGAACGCCGCGTAAATCACCGCGAGCATGCCCACCACGTGCCTAAATCCGAGCTCGCGGAACCAGCGCCCGAAACTCATCTTGTTTTGTGCCACCTCAAGCTGACCCGCCTGAGGCTGTGCCAGATCAGTCATCTACTTCAGTCCTTCCAGCGAGTTCGACTTCTTAAACGAGTACAGCGACACGCTTCCCACGATCAGGAAAATCACCAGCGACATGGCGGCGGCCAGGCCGTAGTTCGGCAGCGCCTCGCCTGTTAGGCCCGCGATCTTGTAGACCATGGAGATGAGGATGTCGGTGTGTCCCACCGGCACCGAGGCGTCCGCCATCGACGGGCCGCCCCCGTTCAACATGTAGATCAGGTTGAAGTTGTTGAAGTTGAAGGCGAAGGACGAGATGAGCAGCGGGGTCAGCGCGATCATGAGCTGGGGGAAGGTGACGTTGCGCCACACCTGGTAGGTGTTCGCCCCGTCGATTTTCGCCGCCTCCACCAGGTCGCCCGGGATGGACTGGAGTGCGCCCGTGACGATGAGGAACATGTAGGGGAAGCCCATCCACAGGTTCACGAGGATCACGGAGACCTTCGCCATGGTCGGGTCGGTTAGCCAAGGGATCGCCGTGCCGAGCATCTCGTTGAAGAAGCCGTACTTGGCGTTCATGAGGCCCGCGAACAGGAACGCGGTCATGAAGGACGGGAAGGCGTAGGGCAACAGCATGATCGTACGGTAAATCTTGCGGCCCTTCATCCGCTCGTCGTTCATCACGATCGCCAGGATCATGCCCAGCACAAAGGTGGTGAGCACGGAGAAGAAGGCGAACAGGACGTTCCAGATGAGGACCTTGACGAACGGCTGGGCGTAGCGGCCATCGGAGAAGCCCTTGACGAAGTTGTCGAACCCAACCCCGACTCGCCAGCCCACGGACAGCGTGGAGCCGTCGTCGGCCTGGAAGAAGCCCGTCTCCCCGTTGGCCTTGTAGGTCAGGCCCGTCTCGGTGTTCGTCATCGTGTCGCTTGCCTCGTCGTAGTGCAAGGTCGAGGTGAACTGGAAGGCGGTGGAGCCAGTCTGGGTGCCGAGTGTGCCGTCCTCCGGGTTGTCGGTCAGCGGCACGCGCAGGTTGATGACCTCCTGCTGGCGCTCGGCCAGGCCGGAGACCGGGATGATGTCCCAGCCGTCGACGGCGGTGATCTTCGTCCCGTCCGTCTCGCCCTTGACCTTTTCAAGCGGCATCTCGGCGGTGCCAACTTTGAGATCGCCGTCGTCGATGACGGCAAAGCCAAGATCGCCGTCCTTCTCCACGATCGCGAGCGGGTACTGAGGCGAACCTTCCACGCGCTTAAACGCGTTTTGCAGGACCAGAGCGTCGATGGCCTGGGACTTGGACAGGGTGTGCTGGTGGCCGTAGTTGGTGAACGCGATGTAGCCGGTGTAGACGATCGTGAACGCCTGGAAGATCAGCAGGAACACGAGGCCGGGCGCGAGGTACTTCAGGGCAAGTGTGCGCTTGGAGAAGTAGACCCAGTCGACGCCGAGCAGCAGGAGGAGCATGAGGGTGCCGACCACCCACGAGCCCATCGTGTATGCGGTGAAGATAATGTAGATGCCGAGGGCGTTGACCAAAGCCATGAGGATGAGCTTGGTGATGAAACCAACGGACCAGTTGGTGGCGTGCGAGTCCTTCTTGCGGAGCTCTTCGCGGCGCTGCTTCCTGCCCTTGGTCGCCTCGGACTGAACTGTCATCGAAGACAACGTTTCCCCTTCGGTTCTTAGGACAAGTGCCGGCCTGTCAGCGAGACCGGCCGGCACTTTCCATGGATCACTACTTGTTCATCTCTGTTTCGATGTCAGTAATCATCTTGTCCCACACGCCTGCGGGATCGGCGTCGCCGGCGATGATCTGCGACTCAGTCTTGCCCCAGAAGCCCCACACGGCACCCATCTCGGGCAGCGACGGCATCGGGAGGGCCTCCTTGCCCGCGGCGGCGAAGCCGGCCATGAGCGGATCGGAGGTCGCGTCATTAGCGGAGGCGGTCAGAGCGGGCAGGCGCTGGCCGATCTCGAAGAGCTTGTCCTGGACTTCCTTGGAGCCGACGTAGTTGACGAGGAAGTCGGTGGCGAGCAGCTGGTTAGCCGAGCCGGCGTTGATGAAGCCGCCCTGGACGCCCAGGAACGGGGAGGCCGGCATGTCGCCAGCGGCCGGGATCGGGTCAACCGCGATGTTCATGCCGGCAAAGTCCGCGATCATCCACGGGCCACCGAGGATGTAGGGGGACTTGCCGGACTTGAAGGCATCAACAGCGATGTCGTAGCTGATGTTGGTGTCGAGCACGCCGGTGCCCTTCTCGCCGTTGTCGGAGAGCCACTTGGCGAAGGCCTTGCCCTTGTCGCCACCGAGGTTGAGATCGGCGGTGTAGTTCTTGTCGCCATCAAGGGTGAAGACCGGGCCGGAGAAGGAGGCCTCGAAGGGGTACATGGTGTACGGGTCGCCGTCGGCGCCCACCTGCATGATGAACGGGTACTCGACGCCGGCTTCCTTGCCCTTGGCGATCATCTCGTCGAAGGTAGCCGGGGTGGAGTCCACCAGGTCGGCGTTACGGAAGATGGCGAGGTTCTCCACGGCGTAGGGCACGCCGTAGGTGGTGCCCTCGTAGGTGAAGGCGTTGACGGCGAGCTCGTTGAAGTCGCCAGCCTTGTCGCCGAGCTCGACCGGGGCCACCAGGCCGTTGGTGACGAACTCACCGAGCCAGTCGTGGGCGCCGAAGACGACGTCCGGGCCCTCGCCAGCGGCGGCCTGCGAGGAGAACTCCGAGCGCATTTGGTCATTTTCCTTGACGACGAGCTCGACCTCGTTGCCGGTGTCTGCCTTGTAGTTGTCAGCCGCGATCTTGAAGGCCGGCTCGCGGTTCGCGTCGGTCCAGATGACGAGCTTGCCGCCGCCAGCGGGGGCCTCGGTGGAGGTTTCGGTTGCCGGGGCAGAGGTCGTCTCCTTGCCGGACGAGTTGTTGTCTGAACAGGCCGCCAGCGTCAGTGCCAGGCCGGTGCTCGCAATAAGCGCAATGCTCCTTCGCATTTTCTCTCCTCTTTATGTGGTGTGATGCGGTGGAGCGAACGAGGTTACGGAGCCTCATTGCTCGCTTCCTTCCGCGTGTCTTTGATCATACGTTCCCGAAAGCGCTTTGCAAGGCTTTACAAGGATTGTGCAAGATTCACGCAAGCGACAACGCCCGAAAACCGCGCGTTTCCGCGCTTTACCCACCTCAACGGAGAGTGTGTTATGCAAATATCACGCAAGATCTCTGCAAATAAGCTAAGGTGTCGGTGAGTTCAACGACGACTTGGAGAAACCGTGGCCCGAAAGATCCGCCTATCTGATATTGCTGCACAGGCAGGGGTATCAACCGCCACCGTCTCACGGGTCCTCAACGGCAAGGATTCCGTAGCCCCTGAAACGCGCCAGGCAGTGATCGCCGCACTTGACCTGCTCGGCTACGAGCGCCCCGAGGTGCTGCGCGAACGTAGCGGCGGCCAGATCGGCATCATCGTTCCCGAGCTCACCAACCCCGTCTTCCCGCTGTTCACCCAGCAGATCGCCAACGCTATGACAGTGCAGGGTTTCACTCCCCTGCTTGGCACGCAGATGGCCGGCGGCGCCACTGAGGACGCGTACGTGGAGGCTATGATCAGCCAGCGGGTGGCGGGCTTCGCCTTCATCTCGGGCCTGCACGCGGACTCTACCGCGAACACAGCCCGCTACGAGCGCATCTCGGAGCTGGGAATCCCGTTCATCACGATCAACGGCGCCAACCCGGCCCTCGCCAACCCGGATTTTTCTGCCGACGACGCCTCGGCCGTCCGCCAGTCGATCCGCCACCTTGTCACGCTCGGGCACACGAAGATCGGCCTGGCCTCCGGTCCGATCCGCTTCTTTCCCTCCCGGGACAAGACCGAGGCCTACCTTGATACGATGCGCGAGCTGCTGCCGTACGAAAAGCCGCGCGTCATCCACACTCTCTACACCCTGTCGGGCGGCCAGTTCGCGGCCTCCCAGCTGATCGGCGCGGGGTGCACCGCGATCATCTGCGGCTCGGACCTCATGGCGCTCGGCGTCGTGCGGCGCTGCCGCTCGATGGGCCTGCAGGTCCCGCAGGACGTGTCGGTGATCGGCTATGACGACACGCCGTTCACCAGTTTCACCGACCCGCCGCTGACCACCCTGCGCCAGCCGGTCAAGACCATGACCGAGGCCGCGGTGTCCACGCTGCTCGCGATGATCGGGGGCGCGCCGGCCGACGTCGGGAAGATGAAGTTCGAACCGGAGCTCATCGTGCGCGAATCGACCAGCCGCCACCACGATTCCGCCCGCCACTAAGTTCACCTACCCAATTCAAAGGATACCCATGCTGCTTCATGCCCAAAGCGCCCCCGGCCAGTGGTGGCGCGAGGCCGTTATCTACCAGATCTACCCCCGCTCCTTCGCCTCCTCCGCCGGCCCGATCGGCGACCTGCGCGGCATCATTGGCAAGCTCGACTACCTGAAAGACCTCGGGGTCGACGCGGTGTGGATCAGCCCCTTCTACGTCTCCCCCCAAAAGGACGCGGGCTACGACGTGGCGGACTACCGGCGCGTGGACCCGATGTTCGGCACGAATGACGACGCCGTGGCGCTGGTCCGCGCCGCCCACGAGCGCGGGTTGAAGGTGATCGTGGACATGGTACCCAATCACACCTCGGACCAGCACGCCTGGTTCCAGGCGGCCCTGCGCAACCCAGGCGGGCCAGAGCGGGAGCTGTACTGGTTCCGCGAAGGGGAGGAGATCCCCAACGACTGGGGCTCGATCTTCGGCAAGGCCGCATGGACGCGCGTGTGCGACCGGTCCGACGCGCCCGGCTCGCCCTGGGAGCACGACAAGCAGTGGTATCTGCACCTGTTCGATTCCAGCCAGCCGGACCTCAACTGGGACAACCCCGCAGTGCGGGCCGAGTTCCGCGACATCCTGCGCTTCTGGCTGGATCGGGGCGTGGACGGCTTCCGCATCGACGTGGCCCACGGGCTGGTCAAAGACAAAGCGCTACCCAACTGGAACTACGAGGTGGCGATGGTTTCCGGCATCGGGGACGCCCCACGCCCGCCGCACTGGAACCAGCCCGGCGTGCACGAGATCTACCGCGAGTGGCGCGCCGTGCTCGACGAGTACGGGCCGGACCGGGCGCTCGTCGCCGAGGCCTGGGTGGACGAGCTGACGGACCTGGCCAACTACGTGCGCCCGGACGAGATGAGCCAGGCCTTCAACTTCGACTTCCTGTGCACGCCGTTCGACGTCGACTCCTACCGGGCCGTCATCGCCGATTCGCTTGCCGCCATGGACTCCGTGGGCGCGCCCACCACCTGGGTGCTGTCCAATCACGACGTCGTCCGCGCGGCTTCCCGCATGGGCCTGCCGGTCACGGGCAAGGGCCCGAACGGGATTCGCTCCACCGACACGCAGCCGGACGTGGAGCTCGGCTTTGACCGGGCGCTCGCGGCGCACGTGCTCCAGGCCGCGCTTCCCGGCTCGTGCTACATCTACCAAGGCGAGGAGCTAGGGCTTCCTGAGCACATGGCGCTCGACGACTCGGTGCGCGAGGACCCCGCCTTCTTCCGCACCGAAGGCGCCGAGGCCGGCCGCGATGGCTGCCGCATCCCCATGCCGTGGCAGGCGGACGCGCCCGGCTACGGCTTCTCCCCCAGCGGGGCGACCTGGCTGCCCCAGCCCAAGGAGTATGGCAAGCTGGCCGCCGACGCGCAGGCCGCCGACCCGGCATCGCCCCTCACGCTCTTCCACACGCTGCTGGCCGAGCGTAAGCGACTGGGGATGGCCCGTGCTGAGCTGAACGAGCCCGAGGAGGGCCACCACCTGCACTACGTCTCCCGGCTGGCAGGCCGCGATGACGTCCACGTCATCTGCACCTTCGACGAGCCCGCCGAGCTCCCTGCCGGCGCGAAGATCCTCGTCCAGTCCCGGCCCTTCGCCGGGGTCATACCGCCGAACGCCGCGGTGTGGTACACCTTGTAGAACGCCACGGACACGGTTGGGCCCGGGAGGAAACTCCCGGGCCCAACGTCCTATTCCGGGCCGAGTCTCCGTAAAGAACTGACCGTGCGGGCGCGAAAACAATCAATTCACACCACTATTTTGATGAAAACCTCTTTTCGTAGGCGTACTCTGAATATTAGTTTTCAACCAACGAAGACATGAAAGCTAATTCTCAGCCGTTGGCGATGGCGCCAACACTAAGAAGGGGTGGGCGATGTTTCTCATCATTCTCGCTATCCTGGTCACCATTGGCGCAGGATACATGCTCGTCAAGGGGAAGCAGCCGATCATGGTGCTCCTCCTCGCAGGTCTGTTACTGATTGGGGCCGCAGTCATTCTGGATTCGAGCGCGATGCCGCTGTCAGAGGACGCGACCTCGGGTTCGCGATGGGTTGACATCTTCGGAGTCATCGAGTCCGTTGCCAAGAACCAGCTCGCAGGGGTTGGGTTAATCATCATGGCCGCTGGTGGTTTCTCATCCTACATGAAGAAGATCGGCGCGACCCGAGCACTCGTCGAGGTAGCCGCCAGCCCGATGGAGAGGTTCCACCGGCCCTACGTCCTCCTGGTCATTGCCTATTTCCTGGGTCAATCGCTCTTCATGGTGATCCCAAGCGCCGCGGGTCTCGCCCTCCTTTTGCTGGTCACCCTCTTGCCGATCCTCAAATCGGCGGGGGTTCGCCCGGCCGCGGCGGGTGCCGTCATCGCGTCGGTCTCGGCACTGCCCATGGGCCCTGGTACAGGAACGGCCATCCTCGCCGCTGAGACTGTGGGGGTCTCCCCCGCCGTCTACTTCGTCAAGAATCAGCTACCCGTGGCGATCCCCACGATGATCGCCATCGCCGTCACCATTTACTTCACCCAGAAGTACGTCGATCGACGCGAGGCCGCCTCGGCAATCCAGGTCGAGCAGGAACAGGCCGCGGGAGCGTCAGCACCCAAGTGGTACGCCCTTTTGGTGATTTGCCCCATCATCCTCCTCATTGTCTTCAGCCCGCTCACGAACGACGCCATTGAGTTGTCGACCGTTTCTGCTTTCTTCGTCGTCTGGCTCGCCGCCATGGTGATCGAGCTGATCCGCAGGCGGGAGATCAACGGCGTCTTCCTTGACGCACGTCAGTTCTTTGCAGGCATGGGTAACATCTTTACTTCCGTGGTCGCGCTCATTATTGCTGCACAGGTCTTCGCCGAAGGCCTCAAAATCACGGGCCTCATCGACGGTCTCATCGGTCTCGCCCAGCGCGGCGAAATCGGGATCGGTGTGATGGCCATCATCCTCACCCTTATCGTCGGCCTCGTCACCTTCCTCACCGGCTCCGGTGTCGGCGCCTTCTCTGCCTTCGCCTCGCTCGCTCCTAAGGTTGCGAGCGACATGGGCGGCTCGGTTGCCACCCTCGTCACCCCAATGCAGTTCGCGGGTGGCCTGTTCCGCTCAATGTCTCCTATCTCCGGCGTCGTTATCTCTGTCGCTGGAACAGTCGGCGTCAGCCCCGCCGCGATCGTCAAGCGCACGGCGCTCCCGATGGCTGTCGGCATCGTCGTCATGACTACCCTCAGCCTGATCGTTGGCTAATAGAAAGGAAATCACCGTGTCTTTTGGTTTGCTTGATAGCGCACTGACCCGCAGGGGGTACGTCTACACCGACTTCGATGAGATCTGGGGCGAACGGCGCACCCTCGAGGCGTGGTTCGAGGTCGAGGCCACGCTCGCCGAAGTCCAGGCGACGCTTGGCATCATTCCGAAGGAGGCCGCCCGGGCCATTCGCGCCAATGCCCGCGTCTCCGACCAATTCGTCGACGCCGTCAGCCAGGGTGGCGTCGGCAACCCCCTGATCGTCGGGCTCGACAACATCCGCAAGACGATTCCCCCGGAGCATCGCGGCTGGGTCCACTATGGCGCAACCAGCCAGGACATCCTTGACACCGCGCGCGCCCTGCAAATCCGCGAATCACTCGATCTAATGGAAAGTCACCTCATCGCCTTGCGCGACACGTGCGAGCGTCTGGCTCACGAGCACGCAGAGACTGTCATGGTGGCGCGCACCAACGGCCAGCAGGCCCTGCCCACCACGCTCGGTCTACGGATCAGCCGCTGGAAGGCCAGCCTCGACCGTGATCTGCGCCGACTTCAGCTGTGCAGAGACGAGGCGCTCAGCGTCCAGTTCTCCGGGGCGGCCGGCACCTACGCCTCCAATGGCGAGGATGGGCCGAGAATCGCCGAGGGCCTAGCTGATCAGCTTGACCTGACCTTCCGTCTGCTGCCCTGGCACGCTGACCGCGATTCGATCACGATGCTGTGCTGCGTGGTGGCCATCCTCGGCCAGAACCTCGCCAAGATCGCCGAAGACCTCTTCGACATGCAGCGCAACGAGATCGGCGAGGCATTCGAAGCCATGGATGCCCACCTCTCCGGCTCATCCGCCATGCCGCAGAAGCGCAACCCCTTCGCCATGATGAAGACATCCGTGGCCGCGCGGCTTGCCGCCGGAGCTACAGCCACCCTGCTCACCCAACCGCCAGGTGCCCACGAACGCGACCACCGCCAGCTCGAGGTTGAGCGCGACGTCCTGCCCCGTACGCTCGTGCTGGTCGGGGGCGCGCTGGAGAAGCTCAACGGCCTCTTCACCCGACTCACGTTCAACGCCGCCCACCTGCGCCGCAATGCTGAGCTGGACGGTCCACTCATCCTCACGGAGAACATCCTTATGCAGATGGCTCCCCATATCGGGCACGACCGCGCCCATCACGTACTGCAGGATTTCGCGGCCGAGTACCGCGAAAAGGGCACCACCCTCGCCGCATTCGTGTCCCGGTCACCGGAGCTGTCTGATGCACTGGCCTCGGTGGACCTCGATCGACTCTCGCAGCCCGACAGCTACACGGGCCTGTCCGCCCACCTTGCCAGGCAGGGCGAACAGGACTAGGAGGATTGGCCGGGTTTGATGATCAGACCCTGGCTCGTAAACAGTTCCTCGATCTGCTCAATGCGCTCGTTGGAGCCCTCGTTCTCGAGGGCTCCAACGAGCGCCTCCAAGAAAACGAGCAGGGTGCTTCGGCTACGGAACCGGCCGACCGGCGGCGGGGCCTGCAACGTCATGATGATATCCGCGTGCTGGCGTAGCGGCGAGGCTGGCCGGTTCGTCACCAGGATGGTCGTAACCTTTTTCTGGTGTAGAAACTCGATCAGGCCTTTAATGGGTGCCGGGTGCCGGTCAAAGATCGAAATCAAGGCAATAGCATTCGGCTCGATTCCCGCAAGCTCATGGGGTAAGACGTCGATGTCTTCCGGCGACCTCATGTTGCCCCGATGGTAGCGCGCGAGCAGGTAAAAATAGCGCAACAGGTAGCGCCCCGAGGCGTGAGAGAAGAGATAGAGCGGCCGGGACTGATCCCGCACCAACTCAACGATCTCATCGAAGACCAGCGCGCTCTCCTCCGTGATAGAGGAGCCAATGCTCGCCTCTGCCGTCTGCACCTGTGCCGACCACATCGCCGCCGGCCGCGACGGTTCAATCTGCGCGACGTTGCGTTCGGCGGGGGAATCAAAGTTCTCCCGCACCTCCTCCCGCACCGCACCGCTGAAGTCTCGGAAACCCGCGTATCCGAGGCTCCTCACGAAGCGGGTGACGGACGCGGGACTCACTCCTGCTCCCGCCGCGATGCCCTCAATGTTCTCAAACGCGATGTTGGGGAAATGATCCTGGAAGTATTCCTGGAGCAGAGATTCCGTGGCCGTCGGAGTTTCGACGTTAGCAAGTCGATTAAAGAGCGAGAGTTTCACGCCGAGTCCTTCCACGGTTCGAAACTATTGTCTATCTCCACATTGTCAGGCTGGCCGCCCGTTAGAACAGCGCGTTCGTCAACGCCTTACGCGCCTGCGTGACCACCTCGGAGGGCCCGAGGATGTCGAAGTAGGCAAGCAGGCGCTCGCGGGCGGAGTCCCGATCCTCCCCGCTGGTTGCCCGCACCACCTCGATGAGCCGGGCGAACGCGGCGTCGGGCCGGTTGAGGGAGAATTCGACGTCGGCGGCGGTCAGGTGCGGCTCGACGTCGCTCACCGGCGCCTCGGCCGCGGCGCGCAGCACGGACTCGACCCTCGACACGTCGCCGGCGATATCCAGCTTCTCGATGCGCTGCAGGAGCTCGACCTGGTGGAGGGCCGTCTGGGCCTCGTCGTCGCCGGGGTTCTCCGCGAGCGCCTTGGTGTAGGCGGCGTGGGCGGCAGCGAGGTCGCCCTTCTCGAGCGCCTCGCGCCCCTCGCGGTGCAGCGGCGGGACCTCCGGTTCGGGGGCGGCCGCCGAGTTGTCGAGCACGCCGTTAATGCCATATTGGGCGGCAGTCTCCACGAGCTTGTCGAGGGTCTCGGCCAGCTGGGCCTCCTCGGGCATGCCCTGGAAGAGCGGGACCGGCTGGCCCTGCAAGAGCGCGGCCGCGGCGGGCACCGCGCTCACCCCGAAGGACTGGGCCACCTCCGCGTACTCATCCACGCTGAGCTTGGCCAGCTGGATGCGCCCGGCCTTGGCGGTGATGAGCCGCTCGAAGATCGCAACAAGGGTTTGGGAATTCTCGGAATGGGACGAGTGGAAGACCACCACCACCGGCACCTTCGCCGACGTCGTCACCGCACCCTGCAAGCCCTGATCCGTGAGGTCGTAAATCCACGGGCCCTGGACGGCCCCGCCCGCAGCCTGCGGCTCCGGCGTGTTAAACATCGACAGGTCGACAGCGCCACCCATAGACATCGACATATGCTCTCCTCTTTACTGCTGGTCCTGTGCCACGTTCTCCACGGAAATCAGCGTGGGCTCCGCCGAGCCGATCACGCGCACCGTGGCATCCGCGCCTGCCGGCGGCACGTAGAACGCCACTGTTGTCGAATAGTTCGCCACGCCCTGGTGATCGATCTCCAGCGTGGCGTTCTCCCCCGAGCCGTTGTACAGCGCGCCGATCTGCCCGCCGATGCGCAGCTTGGCCCCGTCCACGGTCTTCGTGATCCGGATCGCGTAGCGCATCTCGCCCACGATCACCAGGCCGCCGTTGTCGGTGGCCACGCCGCGCAGGCCCGCGTCGCCTACGTAAAAGTCCGTGGCGGCCGTACCCAGGTCCCCCAACGACTGCACGAAGGCATCCTGCTGGTTGGCGATCTGCCGGTAGAGCGGGTCCTCCGCCTCGAAAGCGATCGCTTGCTGGGTGCGGGTGCCGTTGTAGGCCACGTACGCGGCGAGCACCTCATTCGGGTCCACCGCGTAGTCCGCGGGCTCGACGTTCGGGAAGCCCTCGGCGTTGTTCAGCTGCGAGACGATGGTGGGCGCGTCCACGCCCGGGAACAACGCCACGTCCGCCCACAGGTGGTAGTTGCCGCGCGCCGAGTCCTGGCTCCACACCGCCAGCGAGGTCAGGTTCTGCCCGTCGCGCGGCGGCACCACGGCCATCATCGAACGCGGGAAAGCCGTGCCCGACGACACCGGGGTCGCATCCGTATCCACCAGCAGCGGGTCGAGGTCATAGGAGTCGCCCAGCAGGGATTCAAGCTTGAGCTGGGCCGCGCGGTAAGTCTTGGCCGGCCCGCCCACGCGCACGCCGAGGTCATCCGCGTTCAGGCTCGTGTCCGCCGCGGCAATCCCATCTGCCGCCGCCTGGGCGATCTCGGCGAACTTCGCGTCCGCCACCACCACCTGCGGGTTCGACCCGCTTACCGGGCTCGGGACCGCCTGCTCGCTCGCGCAGCCGCCCATCAGCGTCACTACGGCAATCGCCGCCACCGCCTTACGCATCCTCGTCTCCCTTCTGGAACGGAGTACCCCACTTGAAATTCCACAGCGCCCGCCAGTCCTTTTCCTCTTCGGCCGCTTCGCCGACGACGTCGTCCGCGCCGAGCTCGCCACTCTCCACTTCCGTCGGCTCGCCTTCCGCTGGCTCAGCCTGCTCGGCCTCCGCGGGGGCGTCAGCCTCAGATCCTTCGGGCTCTACGGCCGGCTCCACGGCCTCATCGACAGCCGCGGGATCGACGTCGGGATCCTCGTCCGCTACGGGAAGCACCACCCGGTCGGCGTCGCTCAGCTCGCGCTCGCGCAGCTCCTGGTTGACGGCGGGAAGGATGCCCGCGCCGAAGGCGCCTCCGGTCTGCTCAGCCGCCGACTGACGCACGCCCAACTCCTCCGGCGACTCATCGCCCCGGATCTTCGGCATGATACTGGTCTCGGCCTCGGAGCGCTCCTTGCGCTCGCGGTAGCTCTTCGCCACGCTCGCTTGGTCCTGCTGCGCCTGGCGCGCGCTCAGCAGAAGGAGAGCTCCGATCAGCAGGAGGAGCACGCCGATCGCGATCACCGGCATCGGGTTCGACAGCGCCAGCGGCCTGTTCCACGTGAGCGTGAGGTCGGGCGCCTGCCCGGTGGACGTCGTCGCGATGAGGGACTGCTCGAAGCTGGTGTCGGGCGTGAGCTCGAGCTCCACGGACCCCTCCCCCGAGCCCGAATCGAGCCACAGGTCAGAGCCCGTGATGACGAAGCCGGCCTCGCTGGCCGCCGCCTCGTCAATTGCGGCACGCGCCTCATCCGTGCCCGGGACCGTGTCCGACGACGCGGCCTCCCAGCTCTCCAGGCCCGTCACCTCGGTAGCCGGGGCGTCGCCCACGTAGGCCCGGACGTCGCCCGTCGTGGCCAACGCCCACTGGACCGTGCCCTCGCCCTCGAGCGTCACCGCCACCGTGTCATTCACCATCTCCAGGACGCCGGGTGCGGTGAAAATGAATTGCGACTCGCCGCCTGGCACCGTCACCTCAACGACGGTCGATTCCTCAGCCGTGGCAGCCCGGACAATCCCGAAAACCGCCACGATCAGGCCCAGGATAACCAAAAGCAGGCCGCCGATCCGTTTCATACCAGTTCCTCAGCATCCAGTAGTCTTTGATAACAATTGTGTAACACTATCCTGACACAGGTAATAAAATCATCGTAGTGTGAGTGACTCGACGGCGCGGTGACACTACGCTGTAGGGAGAGAAAACCGATCAAGGAGCCAATGTGACCGACCAATTCCCCGTCGTCATGCGCGGATACGACCGCGCTCAGGTAGACGAGCGCATCTCCCAGCTGGAGGCCAGCCTCGAGCAGACGCGGGATCACGTCTCCCGCCTGGACGCGCAGATCCTCCAGCTCTCCGCCGAGCTGACCGAGGCCCAGGACGCGCTGCGGGAAAATGAGCGGCCCTCCTACTCCGGGCTCGGCTCGCGCGTGGAACGCCTCCTGCGCTCCACCGAGGAACAGGCGCTCGACCTCATGATGCGCGCCCGCCAGGACGCTGCCGCGCTGGTTGCCGACGCGAAGTCCCGCGCCGCCCAGCTGCGCGCCAGCGCCGAATCCGAAAGCCAAAAGACCCTCGAGCACGCCCAGACGGAGGCCACAACTATGCGCACCAAGGCCGAAGCCGAAGCGGCCACCCTGTCCGAAACCACGCGTCGAACCGCCAACGAAATGGTCTCCTCCGCCGAACGCGAGGCCGCCCGCCTGCGCACGCTCGCCGACAAGGACACCACCGCCCTGCGCTCCGAGGCCGAACATGAGGCCGCGGCCCTTCGGGCCCAGACGGAAGAGGAGATGACCAATCTGCGCTCCACGGTGGCCCAGGAGGTGGCCAAGATGCGCGCCGAGGCGGAGGACGAGATCGCCGCGAAGGCCGCCGAATCCGCCCGCGCCCTCACCGAGCAGGCCGCCGAACTGCGCGCCCGCGCCGAGGAGATGGTGAGCGCGGCCGAAAACGAGGCACAGGACGCCGAAGCCCGGGTGGTCGAAGCCACCAAGCGGGCCGACGAGCTCACCGCCACCTCGAACACCGAGGCCGCCGCCATCCTCACCCAGGCCCGCGAAGAGGCCGCCGCCATCCTCGAGGCCGCACGCGAGGAGGCCGACCGCATCCGCTCCGCCGCGCAAAGCGCCGCCGACGGCGAGCGCAAATCCGCCGAAGAGCACGTGGCCTCCCTGCGCGAACAGCGCAACTCCCTCCAGTCCTACCTGGAGGACATCCGGGCGATCCTCACCTCCTCCTCACACTCCATCGCACTCGAGGAGATCGTCGATTCGGCCGAAGACAAAGCCGGGAAAGGCGGTGCCGGCGAGGGAGCCGAGTAGATAAGCTCTGCCAAGTGGACGCTGGCACGTCGAGGGCCCCGGGCATGCGCCCGGGGCCCTCTTCGCTCTCGCGGCGTTGCTAACTCGTGAATCTGAGAGGTTTCATGGCCGTATCGGCCCCGATCGGCTCCAGAATTACCAGTTAGCCACCACTTAGCGGGCTACGTGCGCGTAAAAATCGCGCAAAATGGCCGCCAGCTCCACCGGGCTCTCATCAGCCGCGAAGTGGCCCACGCCCGGGATCTCCTTGATCCGTGGCTGGTCGGTACGCAAGGCGAGCTTCATGTAGCTCTCCATCGACGCCGTGGGATCCTCCGTACCACGAATGAAATACACCGGGCCCTTCACCCGCGCCACCGCGTCCGTGCGATCCTCACGGTTCGCCATCGCCCGCTGGATCCACGCCAGGCCCTCATTCGGCAGGGCACGGAAGCGGGCGTCCAACGACGCCCGGACCTCGTCCGATGCATCCGGGCCCACCATCGTGGTCGTCCAGTCCTTTACCGTCTCATAGCCCTGGCCCGCGTCAGCCTTGGCGGCGGCGTCGCGGCGGAAAGCCTTGCGGTCGGCATCATCGGAATTGATGTTCGTGTCCATGAGGGCAAGGCCGGCCACGAGCTCGGGGTACGTGACCGTGAACTCCGCGGCCACCGAGCCGCCCATCGACAACCCGCCGAGCGCGATGCGCTTGATGCCCAGCTCGTCCAGGCGCGCCTTCATCGCGGCCACGAACGTGGCGATGCTCGGCTCGCCCGCCATGAACTCCGCGGTCAGTTCGGATTCCCCGAAGCCCGGGGCATCGAAGGTAAGGATGTCGACGTCGGAAAGCTCGCTGCGCACGGCATTCCACATCGCCGAATCCAACGGCAGTGCATGAAGAAGCACAAGCGGAAGGTCAGACGCTGGCCCAGTTCTACGATATGCAATCATAAAACCACGCTACCACTAGAAGCCCGTGGAGCGGCGCCCTTTCGCCTGCCAGCACGACGTGTGCCAGTGCCGGCGCGCCTCCTGGCCCGCCTGCGGGCCAAACCAGCTGTCCTCCGTCCAGGCCACCACGTGCGATTCCCCCACCATGATGATCCCGTTACACCCCGGGCACACGTACTCCTTGGTGCCCGCGCGGATGGTGTGAACCTTGAACTCCATGCCGTTATCGGCGGTCTCGTAGTGGGTGTAGTTCATCAACCGCTCCGGATCGAGCGGGCGAACCTCACGCTGATACTTGTTCCGCCGCCGGGCCATCAGAACAGCCGATCCTCAGGCCGGTCCACTCCGCGCATCGCGTCATAGTCGAGCACCACGCACTCAATCCCCCGGTCCTCCGCCAGCACCCGCGCCTGTGGACGGATCTCCTGGGCCGCGAAGATGCCGCGGATCGGACGGAGCGTGGAATCGCGCTCGAGCAGCGAAAGGTAGCGGGTCAGTTGCTCCACGCCGTCCACCCCGCCCCGGCGCTTGACTTCCACCGCGATGTGGCGCCCCTGCGCGTCCGTCACCAGCAGGTCCACCGGCCCGATCGCCGTCGGATACTCGCGCCGCACCAGCTGCGTGCCCGCGCCTAGGATCTCGGTCTGCTCGGCGAGCAGGCGCTGCAGGTGTTCCTCTACGCCGTCCTTGAGCAGGCCTGGCTCCACGCCCAAATCGTCCGTGATGTCCTCGTGGATCTCAAAAATGTGGATGACGAGCGCGTCATCCATCTTCGCGTGCTCCACCCGCCACTTTTCGGTAATCCCGCGCTCAGCCTCCGCTGCTTCCGGCTCCTCCACGCGCATCGTGCACGGCGCCGACATCCAATTCAGCGGCTTGTACGACCCGCCATCGGAATGGATAAGCACCGACCCGTCTGACTTGAGCATGACTACCCGCTTGGCGGGCTCAAGGTGGGCATCGAGGCGACCAGAATAATCCACAGAGCATGTCGCAATGACGATTCGCACGAGCTTCCTTTCCGCTAGATGCTCCAGCCTAGCAGAGCGCCCGGCCCGAGCGTCTTGCGCCCGCTACCTCACGACGCTGCCCGGCAATGCAAGCCGCCGCACGACGCCGCCCGCCCGGCTCACCCCTACCCGAGCGTGGGCTCGGCCGAGGGGCGCGAGGAATCCATCCAGGACAGCAGCGCCGCCATCTCCTCCGGACTGGAGGCCACCCGCCGGCTCTCCCCCGCGCTACCTGGTTTGCCGGGCATGAGGACCGTGACCACGGAGATACCCCCGCGCGGGCGCTGCACCTCAAAACTCATCGTGTTGCGCACCCACCGCACCTTCGGCGCCAAGGACAGGGAGCGCGTGGAATACAGGTCAAGGGACTCAGGCCCAAGGATCGCGATCGCGTTGTGCCACGCCCCGTCCTCGCCCCGCACCGACACCTGGATCGAGGCCTCGTGATTGAGCAAGTAGCGAATGCGATACAGGTAGAGGGATGACAGGGCGAGGGCGAGCATCACAAGGATCGCGATGATCCACCAGATGCCGCCCTCGCCCATATCAGCCCGTTCCTATTCCGCACCCAGTTCCTCGAACATCTTGGCGTTGGCCTCGGCGTCGTCGTAATCCTCCACGACCACCGTGATGTCGTCCTGGTCCACGGTCATGAAGCCGTTGCCAACCTTGAAGGACTTCGGCTCCCCATTCTCCACCAGGCGTACCGTGCCCTTGTAGATCACGGCCATGACGGGGGCGTGACCCGGCAGGATACCCATCTCGCCGTTGAATGCGGGCACCACGAGCTCAGAGACCTCACCTTTGTAGAGGCCCCCGGTTCGCGTAACGATCTCTAGCCTCATGACTCGGCCTGAATCTTCGCCCAGGCGCGCTCGATGTCCTCGATGCCGCCGATGTTGAAGAACGCCTGCTCCGGGATGTGATCGTATTCGCCCTCGGTGATGCGACGGAAGGCCTCAACCGTCTCGTCGATCGGCACCGTGGATCCCTCCACGCCCGTAAACTTCACGGCCGTGTAGGTGTTCTGCGAGAGGTACTGCTCGATGCGGCGTGCACGCGCAACGGTGATCTTGTCCTCTTCGGAGAGCTCGTCCACGCCCAGGATCGAAATGATGTCCTGAAGTTCCTTGTTCTTCTGGAGGATGGACTTCACGCGGGTCGCCACGTCGTAATGCGCCTGACCCACGTACTGCGGGTCGAGGATGCGCGACGTCGACGCCAGCGGGTCCACCGCCGGGTACAGGCCGCGCGAGGCGATCTCACGGGAGAGCTCGGTGGTCGCATCCAGGTGGGCGAACGTCGTGGCAGGCGCCGGATCGGTGTAGTCGTCAGCAGGCACGTAAATGGCCTGCAGCGACGTAATCGAGTGGCCGCGCGTGGACGTGATGCGCTCCTGGAGGGCGCCCATCTCATCGGCGAGCGTGGGCTGGTAGCCCACCGCGGACGGCATGCGGCCCAGCAGCGTGGAGACCTCGGAGCCAGCCTGCGTGAAGCGGAAGATGTTGTCGATGAACAGTAGCACGTCCTGGTTCTGCACGTCGCGGAAGTACTCCGCCATCGTCAGACCGGACAGGGCGATGCGCAGACGCACCCCCGGCGGCTCGTCCATCTGGCCGAAGACCAGGGCGGTCTTGTCCAGAACGCCGGCCTCCTCCATCTCCATGATGAGGTCATTGCCCTCGCGAGTGCGCTCGCCGACGCCGGCGAACACGGACACACCGCCGTGATCCTGGGCAACGCGTTGGATCATCTCCTGGATGAGCACGGTCTTGCCCACGCCCGCGCCGCCAAACAGGCCGATCTTGCCGCCCTGCACGTACGGGGTGAGGAGGTCGATCACCTTGATGCCCGTCTGGAACATCTTGGTCTGGCCCTCGAGCTGATCGAAGTTCGGGGCTGTGCGGTGGATCGGCCAGCGTTCGGTGACCTCGAGGGTCTCGCCCTCTTCAAGGTTCAAGCACTCGCCCACCACGTTGAACACGTGGCCCTTGGTCACGTCGCCCACGGGCACCGAGATCGGGGCGCCGGTGTTGCGCACCTTCGCGCCGCGCACCAGGCCGTCGGTGGGCTTCATCGCGATCGTACGCACGATGTTGTCGCCCAGGTGCTGGGCCACCTCGAGCACCATGGTCTTCGTGACCTCGGCGCCGTCCGCCTCGTCCTCGGGCAGGGCGACCTCGACTTCGAGGGCGTAGTTGATTTCAGGAAGGCCATCCGGCGGGAACTCGACGTCCACGACCGCTCCGACCACCTGGATGATGCGGCCATCAGCCAGCTTCTGAGACGTATCTGTCATAGTCATTTCCTTCTTGGCGCTACTTTCCGAGGCTGTCCGCGCCGGAGATAATTTCGGTGATTTCAGTGGTGATCTCTGCCTGGCGAGCATTGTTCGCAAGGCGCGTGTAGTCCTCGATGAGGTTCTGCGCGTTCTCGGTGGCCGCGTGCATCGCCTGTTGGCGCGAGGCCAGCTCCGATGCGGCCGCCATGAGCAGGACCGCGTAGATGCGCTGGTCGATGTACATAGGCAGCAGGGCGTCGAAGAGCTGGCGTGGCGAGGGCTCAAACTCGTACAGCGGCGCCTCTTCGTGAAGCCCGGCTTCGTCGTCGACGACGACGAGCGGCAGCATCCGCCGCACCTCCACGTTCTGCGTGATCATCGACTCGAACCGCGTGTAAACGGTGTGCAGCTCGGCAACTCCGCCCTCCTCCGGTGAGGCGAGGAAGCGGGCGAGGAACTCGCGCGCGATCTCGTGAGCGGTGTCCGCGCTCGGGTTGTCGGACTCCCCCGTCCACGAGCCGGCGAGCTCGACGCCGCGGAACTTGAAGTGCGACACCCCGCGCCGGCCGAAGACGTAGAGCACCGGCTCCTTGCCCTGGGCCTCGAGCTCCTCGCGTAGCCGGTCCGCCTCGCGCAGCACCGATGCCGAGTAGGCGCCGGCCATGCCGCGATCGGAGGTGACCACGAAGACGAGGACCCGGTTCGTGTCGGTACGCTCGTTGAGCATCGGGTGGCTCTCGTCAGCGTGTGCGGCAACCGCCGCGATCGACTTGGTCAGGGCCTGCGTATAGGGATCTTGGCCGAGCGCGCGCTTGCGCGCCCTGCCCACGCGAGAAGCCGCAATGAGCTCCATCGCGGAGAAGACCTTTTCGAGCGTCTCGGTCGCCCTGATCTTCTGCTTGTAGATACGCTGTTCGCCGGCCACTACTAACCCCTCTTGGACCGAACGATCTGCTCCTGCGACTTCTGGGCAGGATCGACCTGGTCGGTCGGCAGCTCGTGGGTCTCATAGGCGGAGGTGAAGGAGTCAAGGAACTTGGCGGTGGCCGCCTTCAGCTCCTCCTCCGTCTCGGGCTCCAGCTTGCCGGTCTCGAGGATGGTCTGCAGCACGTTCGTGTTGTGGCGCAGGTAGTCGAGGTAGCCCGATTCGAACTTGTGCACGTCCTTGAGCTCGATCGTGTCGAGGTAACCGTTGGTGCCGGCCCACACGGACGCCACCTGGTCCTCGACCGCGTACGGGGTGTACTGCGGCTGCTTGAGTAGCTCCATGAGGCGCTCGCCGCGGGTGAGCTGGCGTCGGGTGGTCGCGTCAAGATCGGAGGCGAACATCGCGAACGCCGCCTGGGCGCGGTACTGCGCCAGCGTGATCTTCAGCGTGCCGGCTACCTTCTTCATCGCCTTGATCTGCGCGTCACCGCCCACGCGGGACACGGAGATGCCGACGTCGACAGCGGGGCGCTGGTTGGCGTTGAACAGATCCGACTGGAGGAAGATCTGCCCGTCCGTGATCGAGATGACGTTGGTGGGGATGTAGGCCGAGACGTCGTTGGCCTTTGTCTCGATGATCGGCAGGCCCGTCATCGAGCCGGCACCGAGCTCGTCGGAGAGCTTCGCACAGCGCTCGAGGAGGCGGGAGTGCAGGTAGAACACGTCGCCCGGGTAGGCCTCACGCCCCGGCGGGCGGCGCAGCAGGAGGGACAGCGAGCGGTAGGCCTCTGCCTGCTTCGACAGGTCGTCAAAGATGATGAGCACGTGCTTGCCCTGGTACATCCAGTGCTGGCCGATGGCTGAGCCGGTGTAGGGGGCGAGGTACTTGAAGCCCGCCGAGTCGGAGGCGGGCGCGGCCACGATCGTGGTGTATTCGAGCGCGCCGTTGGCTTCGAGCGTGGCCCGCACAGAAGCGATGGTGGAGCCCTTCTGGCCCACCGCCACGTAGATGCAGCGCACCTGCTTGGTCGGATCGCCCGACTCCCAGTTCGCCTTCTGGTTGAGTACGGCGTCGATCGCCAGGGCGGTCTTGCCCGTCTTGCGGTCGCCAATGATGAGCTGGCGCTGGCCGCGCCCGATCGGGATCATTGCGTCAATCGCCTTGAGGCCGGTCTGCAGCGGCTCGTGGACCGACTTACGCATCATGACGCCCGGGGCCTGCAGCTCGAGCGCGCGGCGCCCGTCGAGGTCCGTGATCTCGCCCAGACCGTCGATCGGCTTACCAAGCGGATCGACAACGCGGCCGAGGTAGCCATCGCCCACGGGGACGGAAAGAACTTCCCCGGTGCGACGCACCTCCATGCCCTCGCGGATACCCTCGAATTCACCGAGGACGACGACGCCGATCTCTTCCTCTTCCAGGTTCATCGCCAAGCCGAGGGTGTCATCCTCGAACTGCAAAAGCTCATTCGCCATAGCGCCCGGCAGCCCGTCCACGCGGGCAATGCCGTCGGCCGTCAGGGTGACGTGGCCGACTTCCTCGCTGGCCGCTTTCGGAGGCTCATACGAACTCACAAAGCTGTCCAACGCAGCCCGGATTTCCTCCGGCTTGATCAGTTCAGCCATTTATCTTCCTTCGCTCGCTTGCGGCTAGGCCGCTTTTCAAAATCAGTTGGTAAATGCCCCTCGAACCGAGTCGAGTCGGCTGGCGATAGTGCCATCGATGATGTCATCCCCCACGTAGATCCGCAGGCCTCCGATGACTTCCGTGTCAATGGAAACGTGGATCTTGACCGGCGTGCCGTACTTGGCGCTGAGGATGCGTGCCAGGCGCTCCTCCTGCTCGCGCGTGAGCGGCAGGGCGCTGGTCACCGCGGCCACCATGTGCTCGTCCAGGCGCGCGGCTGCGAACGTGTAGCGGCGCAGCAGGCCCGGGATCGTGTGGTGTTCGCGCGCGATCGAGCGCCGGATGAGCGCCACGGTCCACGGCTGGAGGTTGTGGAACAGCTGCTCGGCGAACCGGTGGCGGGCCTCCGGGGACAGGTTCGGCGTGGTGAAGGCAAGGCGCAGATCGCGGTTATCCGAGTAGAGGCGCATCGTCTGGTAGAGCTCCTCTTCCACGGTGGACAGCACGCCCTCGCGGCGGGCGCCCAGCAGGATCGTGTCAACCCCGAGCGCTTCGATGGCTCGCTGCAGGTCATCCCGCTGGGACCACTCCTCGCGCACGAGTCCCTCCACGAGCTCGGCCGCTCCGTCGCTCACGCGCCCGCCGAACACGTCGCGTGCGAGCTTCGCACGCGCCTGCGCGTCCCGCGATCCGCCCTCGAGTGCGTTGGTGAGCGCCGTGGAGACCTTGATGACATCCACGATGGAGAACATCTGGAGGGCCAGTTCGATCTCCTTGCCCACCTGGGTGGCGACGAACGGCTCCCACCGCTCCCGCGCCCGGTCGAGCGCGCCTTGACTTGCTGCACGCATCCTAGGACTCCGCCTCCGTCAGCTCCGGGGTCATCGTCTCAAGATCATCCATGAAGCGATCGATGACACGGCGGGCGAGCGCCTCATCAGCAATCGCTTCGCCCACAATGCGGCCGGCCAGCTCCGTGGCCAGCACGCCCACCTCTGCCTGGAGAGAGCGCTGGGCTGCCTCCGAGTCAGCGTCGATACGGCGCTGGGCGCTAGTGATCAGGCCGTCGGCCTCGCTGCGGGCCTTGGCCTGGGCCTCGGCGATGATCGCCTTCGCGTTGTCCTGGGCGTTCTCGCGGATGCCCGTGGCCTCACGCTGGGCCTCGCGGATCTCCTCCGCGAGCTTAGCCTGCTGGTCGGCAACCTCGGCGCGCGCGACCTCAGCGGCCTTCAGGCCCTCCTCGATCTTCTCCGCGCGCTCGTCAAGCATCGCGACGAACGACGGCCAGGCGAACTTGTAGACCGCCACAGCCACGAGGATGAACGCCAGCGTGCCCCAGAGGAGTTCCGACGGTGCAGGAAAGAGCAGGTTGTAGTCGCCGCCCTCTGCAAGAATCGTCTCACGCATTCTTATGCACCGAAGACGAGGCCAGCACCGAAGCCAATCAGGCCCAGGGCCTCCGCAAACGCGATCGAAAGGAACATGTTGACGCGGAGGATACCCGCGATCTCCGGCTGACGAGCCGTTGCTTCCTGGTTCTTGGCGCCGATCATGCCGATGCCGATAGACGGGCCGAGGGTAGCAAGACCGTAACCGATGGTGGCGATGTTTCCGATCATTGTTTTCTTTCCTTTTGTTGAGTGGGTATCAGTGTTCTGAAATGGACAGGGAAATGTAGGAGGCCGTCAGCATCGCGAAGATGTAGGCCTGCAGTGCCGCGACGAAAATCTCGAAGCACATGAACGCGAGTGCGCCGATGAAGGTCACCGTACCGGTGGCCACGCCGAGCGCGCCCGACAGCGTGAAGTAGAGGAAGTGCGTACCGGCAAAGCACAGGGCGAGGATGAGGTGGCCCGCCACGAGGTTCATGAGGAGTCGCAGGGTGAGCGTAGCCGGGCGTAGCACGAAGGTGGAGAGGAACTCGATCGGCGTCATGATGAAATAGATCGGCCACGGCACGCCCGGCGGGAAGAGCTGCTCCTTGAAGAAGCGCAGGCCCCCGCGGGCCTTGACGCCGGCCGCGATGAAGCCCACGTAGGAGAAGATCGCGAAGATGAGAGGCATGCCGATCAGCGACGTTCCGGCGATCTGCAGGCCGGGCACCACGCCGGTGATGTTCATGAAGAAGATGCCCAAGAAGATGGTCATGATCAGGGGCTGGTACTGGTGGGCGCGTTCCTTGCCGAGGATCTCCTCGCCAATTTGCACCTTGGAAAAGTCAAGGAGGGATTCGACGGCGGCCAGGCGGCGGTTGGGGACGAGCCTGCGGTTGCGCGCGTACCAGATGAGGATGAAGGCCAGCACCAGGGCGGCGATCATGCGCACCATGATGATGCGGTTCATCTCAAAGATCGTGCCTTCGAAGAAAAGCGCCGGCGGGTTGAATTCGTGCTCGAGCGTAGGCGGAACGAAGCTCTCACCCTCCCCCGTGAGGAAGATGGGTAGCGTTGCAAGCGCGTAAAGATTCACAGTGCGTTCAAACCCCAACTAGTGCGATGTCCTCATGTGCGTCGATGCTGACACGACCTCAAAAAACACTCTACCTGAGTATTTTCCTTGCTTCCAAGGTAACCCATGACCCCCTGGTCTCGCTCGGAGATTTTTGTGACTTATGCCCGTCTCGTGGCGCGTGCCTGACCGGTGGTTTTCCGCTACCCCTGCCCCACGTGTGGGCCGGCCCTGCGGAGGGCAAGGACGGAGTAAACGAGGAGGGAGGCAAGGAGGGCGAGGGCGAAGACGCCGACGACCACGCGCAGGTTCAGCCCCGAACCCCGCAACGCAAGCAAGGCCACCCCGAAGGCCGCCATCTTCACCACGTACGCCCCAACCATCGCCGCACCCTGCGCGTCGGCGAAATAGCGCGCGGCAAGCGCGCTCGCGCTGAGCGTCACGAGGTTGATGAGCACCGCGATCCCGCCGCCGGCCAAGATGGACAGGCGCTCGGCCGGGACGAGGAGCGCGGCGATCACGGTCACGACGCCGACCAGGGCCGCCGCGCCCAGCGTGGCCCGAGCGATCAGCCCGGCCGCCGTGTACGACTCGCCCGGCCTACGCCGCACGGCGCTTTCCGAACTTCTGCCAAGTCACCGCAGTGCCGGCGAAGATCGTGAGCGCCGCGCCCGCCAGCACGCGCGGGCCGGGATAGACCGTGTAGGCGACGGCGGAGAAGGAGGCGATCGCGGTCCACATGTACAAGATGAGCACGGCCACGGTGTGGGAGTGGCCCCGGCGCAGGAGGCGGTGGTGGAGGTGGCCGGCGTCGGCGGAGAAGGGCGAACGCCCCTGGCGCACGCGGCGGAACACGGCCCACGTGAGGTCAATGAGCGGAATGAGGAGCACGAGCAGGGGGATGACGAGCGGCATGAATGCCGGCAGGGCCTGGCGGGCGCCCACCGTGGCCGGGTCGATCTGACCCGTAACCAGGATCGTGGCGCCCGCGAGCACGGTACCGAGCATGAGTGCGCCCGAATCACCCATGAAGATCCTCGCCGGGTGGAAGTTGTGCGGCAGGAAGCCCACGCAACTGCCCACGAGAGCCGCGAGCACGGTCGTCGCCACGGAGGTGTAGTCACCGGGCGAGACCTCTCGGGTGAGGTAGTAGGCGTAGATGAAGAAGGCGAACGCCGCGATGCCGACCACCCCGGCCGCCAGCCCGTCCAGGCCGTCCACGAAGTTCACGGCATTGGCCACCACGACCACCGCGATGATTGTGGCAAACAGGGTCAGGCGCGTGGAGCCCACGGTCAGTCCCAAAAGCGGCACCGTCACCAGCTGCACGCCCTGCCACGCCATCACACCGGCCGCCAGGATCTCACCGGCGAACTTCGAATACCAGGTCAGCTCCCACACGTCGTCGATCGCGCCCAGGACGCACATGATTGCCCCGCCCCACAGGATCGCCCACACCCCCGTGCTCGGCGCGAACACCTCACGCAGGTAGGGGATCTGGCTGGCGAGCGCGAGCGCCCCCACGAGCCCGGCAAACATCGCCACACCGCCCAGACGGGCGATCGGGGTGGAGTGGACGTCACGCTCGCGGATCTGGGTTATCGCGCCTGTGGCGAGCGCGATGCGCAACACCAGCGGCACCAGCAGGTAGGTGAGGGCCGCGGCGAGGACGAGGATGAGGAGGTAGGTTCTCACGCCAGCGCCTGCCACACGGCGTCGGCGCTGATCGCGCCTTGACGCAAAATTGTCGGCTCGCCAACCACGCTGACGATCGTGGAGGCCACTCCCCCGGCCGACGGGCCGCCGTCGAGGTAAAGGGAGACCGCGCCGCCGAGCTGGTCCATCGCCGCCTCCACCGCAGTGGCGGGCGGCTGGCCGTGCTGGTTGGCGCTCGTCACCGCGAGCGGGCCCACCGCGCGAAGGAGCGCAAGCGTGGTATCCGAATCGGGCATGCGCAGCGCCACGGTCCCGTTCGTCTCGCCCAGGTCCCAGCCAATCGAGGCGCGCGCGGGCACCACGATTGTCATCGCTCCCGGCCAGAAGGCCTCCATGAGCGCCCGGGCCGCCGGCGAGATCTCCTCGCTCAGCTCCTCGGCCTGTCCCTCGGCCACGAGCACGGGCGGCGGGTTGGCGCGCGTGCGGGACTTGGCTGTCAGCAGCCGGGTGACGGCGTCGGTGTTAAAGGGATCGGCGCCGATGCCGTAAACCGTGTCGGTGGGCAGGCAGATAACTTCCCCGCGCGCAATCGCCGCGCTGGCCAGTGCAATGGCGCGCTGGTCGCTCGCCGGTACTTTCATTGGCGTTCCTTTCGTGCGCGCAGCCACCGGTCCCGGCCGGCCAGGTCACGCCCGGTGGTGACGTCCACGAAGCCGCACTCGGTGGCGGCCGCGCGGAGGGCCTCGCCCTGCTCGTCTCCATGTTCCATGATGAGGATACCCCCACCTCGCAGGAGGAGGTGGGCGCGCGCCACCAACTGCCGGGGCAGATCCAGCCCGTCCGTCCCGCCGCCAAACAGCGCGAGCTCCGGGTCTTGGCGCACCTCCGGCGACAGCTCGTGCCACGGCGCCACGTAGGGAGGGTTGCTCACGACGACGTCGATGCGGCCCGCGTACTCCTCCAGCTCCTCAAGCGCGTCGCCCTGGACGAGGCTGACAAGGCCGCCGTAGCGGGCGTTGTTGAGGGCGGCGGAGGCGAAGGTATCGGCAGAGCGCTCAACCGCGAGCACGCGGGCGTTCGATTCGGTGGCGATCGAGATCGCGATCGCGCCCGAGCCAGTGCACAGGTCCGCCACCAGCGGATCCGGCAACGCTCGGATGTCGGCCAGCGCGGCCTCGACCACCGACTCGGTCTCAGGCCGCACGATGAACACCCCCGGCCGCGCCTCGAGCTCAAGGTAGCGGAAATACATCGTACCCTCCAGGTGCTGGAGCGGCACGCGGCGGGCGCGGGCGGCCACGAGCTCCTCGTAGCGGGCCAGCTCCTGCGGGGATGGCGTCCCCTGCACTCGCTCCCCTGCAACGAGCTGGGCGAGTAGGCGGGCGTCGGCCTCCGGGGAGGGCACGCCCACGGCGGTCAGCTCAGCGCACGCCCGGGCGATCGCCTGCGCCCACATTTACTGGGCCTCGGCTTCGTCGGCTGCCGCCTGGAGGCGCTCCTCCTCGTCCTTTTCGCGCAGGGAGGTGATGACGTCGTCGAGGTGGCCGGCGAGCACCTGATCGAGGTTGTGAGCCTTGAATCCCGTGCGGTGATCGGCGATCCGGTTCTCGGGGAAGTTGTACGTGCGCACACGCTCGGAGCGGTCCACGGTGCGCACCTGCGAGCGGCGCTGATCGGCCTCCTTGGCCGCCAGCTCCTCCATCTGGGCTTGGCGCAGCCGTGCCAGAAGCACGCGCATGGCCGCCTCACGGTTCTTGATCTGTGACTTCTCATCCTGCATCGACACGGTGATGCCCGTGGGCAGGTGGGTGATGCGCACGGCCGAATCCGTGGTGTTGACCGACTGGCCGCCCGGGCCCGAGGAGCGGTAGACATCGATGCGCAGATCGTTATCGTTGATCTGCACTTCCTCCGGCTCGTCCACCTCGGCAAACACGAGGACGCCGGCGGCGGAGGTGTGCACGCGGCCCTGCGACTCCGTGACCGGCACGCGCTGGACGCGGTGCACGCCCGCCTCATACTTCAGGTGCGCCCACACGCCGTCGGACGGATCCTCCGGCACATTCTTGGCCTTGATCGCCACCTGGACGTCCTTGTACCCGCCCATGTCCGTGTCGGTGTGCGACAGGATCTGGGTGGACCAGCCCTTCGACTCGGCATAGCGCTGGTACATGCGCAGCAGGTCGGAGGCGAACAGCGCGGACTCCTCGCCGCCCTCGCCCGCCTTGACCTCGAGGATGACGTCTCGGCCGTCGTCGGGATCGCGCGGCAACAGCGCGTCACGCAACGAATCGGCCGCGTCGTCCACCTCGGCCTGCAGACGCGGCAACTCCGCGGCGAACAGTTCCCCGTCCTCTCCGCCGAGCTCCACGATCTCCTTCGCCTCGCTCAGATCCGTGGAGGCGGCCAGCCAGTGCTCGTAGCGCGTCACCACACGCCGCAGCTCGGCGTAGCGCCGGCCCAGCTTACGTAGCTTCTCCGGCTTGGCCAGCACTTCGGGGGACGCCATCTGCTTTTCAATGTCCGCATACTCTTCGGCCGCGGCCTGCGCGGCAGGGAACTCACTCATGAACCTAATCTCTCAACATAAAAGCCAACGCCGGTACAGATAACACTGTACCGGCGTTGTAAAGCCCAGTTACTTGGTGCGCTTGCCGTAGCGAGCCTCGAAGCGGGCCACGCGGCCGCCGGTGTCGAGGATCTTCTGCTTGCCCGTGTAGAACGGGTGGCAGGCGCTGCACACTTCAACGCGCAACGAACCGCCCGGAAGCGTGGACCGAGTCTCGAATTCGTTGCCGCAGGTGCAGGTGACGTGAATGTCGTGGTAATCGGGGTGGATACCCTGCTTCATTTCTTTCTCCTTGGATCGTTTGATGCCCTGGGTCCGGCGAGCCGGTGAACCAGAAGCCGACGGTCAATTTAACCACAGCACGCAAGGGATTGGGTAGCGGCCGGCGGTGCCCCGTTGGTCACACCGCCGGCCCCACTCCTAGTCCGCGTTCTGCATACCCCGCACCACCGACATGAGGAACTCAGCGTTCGACTCGGTCTTGCGCATGCGGCCCAGCACGTAGTCCGAGGCCTCCTGCAGTTCGAGGGTGCCCAGCGCGCGGCGCAGGTGCCACACGATCTTGAGCTCCTCAGGGCTGAACAGCAGCTCCTCGCGGCGCGTACCGGAAGCGTTGAGGTCCACGGCCGGGAAGATACGGCGGTCGGCCAGCTGGCGCGAGAGGCGCAGCTCCATGTTGCCCGTGCCCTTGAACTCCTCGAAGATGACCTCGTCCATCTTCGAGCCCGTCTCCACCAGCGCCGAGGCGATGATGGTGAGCGAGCCGCCGTTTTCGATGTTGCGCGCCGCGCCGAAGAACTTCTTGGGCGGGTAGAGCGCGCCGGCGTCCACACCACCCGACAGGATACGGCCCGACGCCGGGGCGGCCAGGTTGTAGGCGCGCCCGAGGCGGGTGAGGGAATCGAGGAGGATGACAACGTCCTGGCCGAGCTCGACCAGGCGCTTGGCGCGCTCCACCGCCAGCTCGGCCACGATCGTGTGGTCGGAGGCCGGGCGATCGAAGGTGGAAGCAATGACCTCGCCCTTGACCAGGCGCTGCATGTCCGTCACTTCCTCGGGGCGCTCGTCCACGAGCACCACCATGAGGTGAACGTCCGGGTTGTTGTTCGCGATCGCCATCGCGATCTGCTGCATGACCACGGTCTTACCCGCCTTCGGCGGGGAGACGATGAGGCCACGCTGGCCCTTACCGATCGGGGCCACGAGATCGATGACGCGGGTGGTCAGCGCCTTCTGCGTGGTCTCCATCCGCAGCATTTCGTTCGGGTAGAGCGGGGTGAGCTTGTTGAACTCGGGCCGCTCGCGCGCCTCGTCCGGGGCCATGCCGTTGATGGCGGTGACCTCCACCAAGGGGTTGAACTTGTGCTGGCGGCCGCGGCGATTACCCGCCGCCGACGCGTCGCGCACTGCGCCCTGGATCGCGTCGCCTCGGCGCAGGCCGTAACGGCGGATCATCTGGGTGGAGACGTAGGCGTCATTCTTGCCGGGCAGGTAGCCGCCCGTGCGCAGGTAGTTGTTGTTGCCGTCGATGTCGAGGATGCCGGCCACCGGGATGAGCACGTCACCCGACTCGATGTCGTCCTCGCGCTCGGTGCGATCCTGGTCGCGGTCGCGGTTCCGATCGTTGCGATCATTGCGATCATTGTGGTTATTACGGTCGCCCCGCTCAGAACGCTCGCCCCGGTCGTTTCGGTCATTGCGATCGCCGCGGTTGCGGTTGCGGCTGCGCTGACGGCGGCCGCGGCGACCACGCGAGTCGTCGTCCGCGTTTTCCTCGGCACGACGCTCGGCGGCATCGCCCAGCGCGTCGAGCGCCGCCTTCTTCTCGTCCTGGCTCAGCTCCTTCGCCGGCCGGCCCTTGACCGGCGGCAGGTCGAGCCGGGCACTCGGATCGCCGTGCTGGTTGACCGCCTGCGAATCAGCAGGCTGGGTCTTGTCACGACGCGCGGGCCGCTCGGCGCTCTTCTCCGCCGGCTTCTCGGCACCTGCCGGCTTCTCGGCCGCGTCCTTCTTCGCGGGCGCCTGGCCGGAGCGCGCCTCACGGATGGCAGAAATGTAGTCGTTGCGGCGGGACTTGGCCGGCAACGAAAGGCCCATGGAGGCCGCCAACTCTTGCAGGTCGGCAAGGCGCATCGTCGAAATGGGGCCTGTGGGTGGCGTTGGATTTTCGCTCACGAGGTTCCTTCCTCGGATCCGGGACAAAGCCGGAGATCACTTGGTTAATAATCCGCACGATGGCGCAGTGCGCTCGAAACATGTGCGTGGCGCGGGCCCAGCGGGCCTCGCTGACGCGGCAATCAGCCAATCACGTCAGGGGCTAGCCTACACGCGCACGGCCGTTTTGGGAAACCTAACGCCCCAAAATGTGAGCACCGGCAACCTGCTTCGAGTCCACCGTGCGGAAACCCTGCTTGGCCAAAATGTTCGCCATCTCGGGCGCCACCTGCGCAAACAGGAGGATCGTGGGCCCAGCCCCGCTCACCACGGCGGGCCAGCCCGCCTCGCGCAACGCCTTGAGCAGCGCGGCCGTGTGCGGCATGGAATCGGCTCGGTAGCCCTGGTGGAGGCGGTCCTCCGTAGCGGCAAACAGCAGCGAGGGATCGCTCGCCAGCGCGTGGGTGAGCAGCGCGGCCCGCCCGGCGTTGAACGCGGCGTCCGCGTGCGGAATCGTGGGCGGCAGGACTGCGCGCGCCGTCGTCGTCGGTAACACCTCGTGCGGCACCAGCAGCGTGGTCCTCACCTGCGGGGAAACCGCGAGCTGGGCCGTGCGGTAGCCCTCGCCCTCGGTCCAAGACAAGGTGACACCGCCGTAGATCGCGGGCGCGGCGTTATCCGGGTGGCCTTCGTATTCGGCGGCGATGTTGAGCACCTGCTCGAGCGTGAACTCGGCGGGGCTCCCCAGCATCTCGCGCACGAGCATCACGCCCGCCACGACCGCCGCCGCCGAAGACCCCATACCTTTGCCGTGCGGGATCGCGTTGCGGCACACCAGCTCGATGCCGGCGGCCGGCGCGCCCACACGCTCGAAGGTCTCGCGCATGACACGGATGATGAGATGCGTCTCGTCCTTCGGAAGCGTGTCATGCCCCTCGCCCACCACGATCACCTTCGAGGCACCCGTGGTGAGGGTAGCCGAGACCTCATCCCACACGTCGTGAGCCATGCCCATCGAGTCAAAGCCCGGGCCAAGATTTCCCGACGACGCCGGCACCCGTACCCGCGCCGTGTCGTTCACGATCCTCATGACAGCCCCAGGACCCGGGCGGCGGCCTGCGTGGTCGGCTCGATCGGATCGAAGTCCAGCTCCATGTCGCCCAGCGCGGTGGCCGTGTCTTTCAGGCCATTGCCGGTCACCGTACACACGATCTTCGCACCGCTCGGCACCTTGCCCTGCTCGCCGGCCTGGAGGAGCCCGGCCACCGACGCCGCCGACGCCGGCTCCACGAACACCCCCACCTCGGAGGCGAGGATCTTCTGGGCGGCGAGGATCTGCTCGTCGCGTACACGGTCAATCCAGCCGCGCGAATCATCCCGGGCGGCCTCGGCGTACTTCCAGGAGGCCGGGTTGCCGATCCGGATCGCGGTGGCGATCGTCTCGGGCTGGTCCACCACGTGGCCGAGCACCAGCGGTGCCGCGCCCCACGCCTGAATGCCCCACATCTGCGGCACCTTCGCGGCCACGGGATCCATGTGGAGGGCCGAGTCGTCGAAGGAGGCCAGGGTGGTCCGGCCCGCGTACTCGTTATAGCCCATCCAGTAGGCCGAAATGTTGCCGGCATTGCCCACGGGCAACACGTGGATGTCCGGGGCGTCACCCAGCTCGTCCACGATCTCGAACGCCGCGGTCTTCTGACCCTGCAGGCGGTAGGGGTTAACCGAGTTGACGAGCGCCACCGGGTGGGAGTCGGTCAGCTCGCGCACGATGTTGAGGCAGTCGTCGAAGTTGCCGTCCACCGCCACGAGGCGGGCGCCATGCACGATCGCCTGGGCGAGCTTGCCCGCCGCGATCTTGCCCGCGGGCAGGATAACAGCGCACTGCAGCCCCGCCGCCACGGCGTAGGCAGCCGCCGACGCCGACGTGTTACCAGTGGAGGCGCAAGCCACCACCTCCACGCCAGTCTGCAGCACCTGCGAGATCGCGGTGGTCATGCCGCGGTCCTTGAACGAGCCGGTGGGGTTCGCGCCCTCCACCTTGACGTACACCTCGGCGTCCAGCTTCTCCGACAGCGCCTTGGCATAAACGAGCGGCGTGCCACCTTCCTTGAGGGTGACCACCGGGTCCGAGTCCGCAAACGGCAGCCGCTCACGGTATTCGCTGATGAGTCCTTGCCACTGATGAGCCATTATTCGTCCTCTACCCGAAAAACGCGCACCACCTCATGCACGTCACTAATCTTTCCTACAGCCTCGATGGTAGCCGCCATGTCGGCGGCAGACGCGGCGTGCGTAGTAATCGCGAGCGCCGCCAGGCCAGGCTGGCCGTCAACTTCCTGGTTGACGGCCGAGATCGACACGCCCGCCTCCGCGAACGCGTCCGTGACCTCAGCGAGCACGCCCACCCTGTCGGCCACCTGCAGGCGCACGAAGTAGCGCGAGACCGATTCCCCGGCGTCCATGAACTCCGACTCGCCGAGCACGATCTCCTGCGGGGCACGCCCACCCAGCACCTTCTTCGCCGCCGCTGCAACGACGTCGGACAGCACCGCCGACGCCGTGGGGGCGCCTCCCGCTCCCCTGCCGTAGAACATGAGTCGGTCCGCGGACTCGGCCTCGATGACCACCGCGTTGAAGGAACCGCCGATGGAGGCCAGCGGGTGGGATACGGGCACGAGCGAGGGCGCCACGCGCGTCTCGATCTTGCCGCCGGCCTGGGTTGCGGTCGCCACCAGCTTGATGACGTAGCCGTTCTTCGTGGCCGCCTCGATGTCCGCGTCCGTGATCGAGCGGATGCCCTCCACGTCGACGTCGGCGAGCGAGACCCGCTTGTGGAAGGCGAGGGAGGCGAGGATCGCGATCTTCGCAGCGGCGTCGAAGCCGTCGACGTCGGCCGTGGGGTCCGCCTCCGCGTACCCGAGCTCCTGGGCGGTGGCGAGCACCTCGTCGAAGGTGAGGCCCTTGGTGGTCATCTCATCGAGGATGTAGTTCGTGGTTCCGTTGAGGATGCCCTTGATCGCCTTGACCGAGTCCCCCGCGAGCGACTCGCGCACCGCGTAGACCACCGGCACCGCGCCGGCCACGGCCGCCTCGTAATACAGGTCGACCTTCTTTTCCTTCGCCAGGTCATACAGCTCGGGGCCGTGCTCGGCTAGCAGCGCCTTGTTGCCCGTCACCACCGAGGCGCCCGATTCGAGGGCGTGGCGGATGAGCGTGCGCGGGGGTTCGATGCCGCCAATGAGCTCGATCACGACGTCGGCCTGCTCGATGAGCCCGGCCGCGTCAGTGGTGAGCAGGGCCCGGTCGATCGCCGGGTCGCGTTCGGCGGCGAGGTTCGATACCGCGATCCCGATTAGTTCGAGGTCCGCCCCGGCGCGCGCCGAGAGCAGCGCGTTGTTTTCGGACAGCAGGCGGGCCACCTGAGTGCCCACGGTGCCGCAGCCGAGGAGCGCAATCTTGATACTCATGTCGTCCTTTCGCACTAGCCCACGTCAAGGGCGAGCTGATCCTCGATTGTCTCACGGCGGAGGATAACCCTGCAGTGTCCGTCTCTTACTGAGACAACGCCAGGGCGCGGCAACATGTTGTAGTTCGATCCCATCGAGCGCCCATAGGCCCCGGTGACGGGCACGGCCAGCAGGTCCCCGGCCGCGAGCGGCGGCAGAGCGACGTCGTGAACCACGATGTCCCCCGACTCGCAGTGCTTGCCCACCACGCGACAGCGCGCCTCCTCGCCCTCCACGAGCCGGTTCGCCACGAGCGCCGTGTACTGGGCGCCGTAGAGGGCGGGACGGAGGTTATCGGACATGCCGCCGTCCACGGAAACGTAGCGGCGCGGGCCGGAATCGGTGGCCACGTCCTTGATCGTGCCCACCGTGTAGAGGGTCATCATCGCCGGTGCCACGATCGAGCGGCCCGGCTCGATCGACACGCGCGGCGGGCGCAGGCCCGTTTGTGCCACGTGCTCGGAAACGGCGGCGGCGAGCACCCGGGCGAACTCCTCGGGGGCTGGCGGGACGGCGTCGGCGTCGGTGTAACGCACGCCGTATCCCCCGCCCAGGTCCACCTCCGTAATCTCAATGCCCTGGCCCGCTGCCCACGCCCGCACGTCCAGCACGGCGCGCGCTGCCTGTGCGAAGCCGTCAGCGGCGAGGATCTGGGAGCCGATGTGGGAGTGCAGGCCGATGAGCGAGAGCGCGGGATTCGCGGCGATGCGGGAGATGGCCTCCTGCGCCGCGCCCGTGGTCACCGACAGGCCGAACTTTTGGTCCTCGTGGGCCGTTTGGATGAAATCGTGCCCGCCGGCGTGAACGCCCGTGGTCAGGCGCACGTAGACGGGGGCGCGCGTGCCGGCCGCCCGCGCGATACGCGCCACCTGCTCGATCTCGGGCAGGGAGTCGACCACGATGTGGGCCGAGCCGCACTCGAGCGCGAGCGTGATCTCGGCATCCGACTTGTTGTTCCCGTGCAGGCCGATGCGGCTGCCCGGCACGCCGGCCGCGAGCGCCGTGCGCAACTCTCCCTCGGAGGCCGAGTCGATGTTCAGCCCCTCCTTAGCCATCCAGCGGGCCACGGCCTTGCTGAGGAAGGCCTTGCCGGCGTAGTAGACGTCAGCGCCCGCGAGCGGGGCGAAGGCCGCATCCATCGCGTTCTTCCAGGCCCGCGCCCGGGCACGCATGTCCGCCTCGTCCAAGATGTAGGTGGGCGTGCCAAACTCGCCGGCGATCTGCGTCACGGGCACGCCCGCCACCGCAAGCTCGCCCGACTCGGTGCGGGCGACGTTCGCCGACCACACCCCGTCCGGGCGGCCTGTCGGCTCGGGTGCGCGGGCCACCACGGTTACATCCTCTCCGGGGCGCTGACGCCGAGCAGCGCCAGACCGTTGCACAGCACCTGACCGGTGGCGTCGTTGAGCCACAGGCGGGTCTGGTGGACGGGGCTGACCGGGTCATCCCCGCGCGGGGTCACGCGCGAGATGCCGTACCACGAGTGGTACTTGCCCGCCAGCTCCTCGAGGTAGCGGGCCACACGATGCGGCTCGCGAAGCTCGGCCGCCTGCGCCACGATCACCGGGTATTGGGCGAGCGTTGCCAGCAGCTCCTCGTCCGCCTCCCCATCCAGGAGGGCCGGGTCGAAGGCATCGCGCCTCACGCCGTGCTCGGCCGCATTGCGGTCCACGGCGCAGGTGCGCGCGTGGGCGTACTGAACGTAGTAGACCGGGTTCTCGTTCGTGTTGGAGGTAATGAGGCCCAGGTCGATCTCCAGCGGGGAGTCCATCGCGGCGCGCACCAGCGAGTAGCGGGCGGCGTCCACCCCGGCCGCCTCCACCAGGTCGCTCAATACCACGATCGTGCCGGCGCGCTTGGACATCTTCACCGGCTCCCCGTCCCGCACCAGGCTCACCAGCTGGCCGATGAGGATCTCCAAGTTCTCCCCCTGGCCGGCCGTGTCACCGAAAGCGCGCGCCATCGCGTACATGCGCCCGATGTAGCCGTGGTGGTCGGCGCCCAGAATGATGACCACGCGGTCCGCGCCACGCTCGCGCTTGTTCAGGTAATAGGCGATGTCGCCCGCGAAGTAGGCCGCGTCCCCGTCGGACTTGATGATCACCCTGTCCTTGTCATCGCCGAAGTCCGTAGTGCGGATCCACGTGGCGCCGTCGGCCTTAAAGATCACGCCCTGCTCATCTAGGCGCGCGATCGCCGCATCCACCGCGCCCGACTCGTGCAGCGAATCCTCGTGGAAGTACACGTCGAACTCCACGCGGAAGTCACGCATCTCATCCTTGATCGCGGCAAACATGAGGTTGACGCCGCGCTCGCGGAAGACCTCGCGCGCCGCGTCGTCGTCAAGCCCCGCCGGGTCCGGGCGCCCGGCCGCGAGCTCGTCGGCGATCACCTGCTGGGCGATGTCGGCGATGTACTGGCCCCCGTACCCGTCCTCCGGCGCCTCCTCACCACGGGCGCGAGCGAGCAGGGACTTAGAGAAGCGGTCGATCTGGGCGCCGTGATCGTTGAAGTAGTACTCGCGTACCACGTCCGCACCGCTGGCCTTGAGGATGCGGGAAAGCGAATCGCCGACGGCGGCCCAGCGCGCGCCGCCCACGTGGATCGGGCCGGTGGGGTTGGCCGAGACGTATTCAAGGTTGATGGTGGAGCCCGCCAGCACATTCGCCGTGCCGTAGGCCTCCCCGGCCTCCACGATCATGCGAGCAAGCTCACCCGCGGCGGCCGCGTTCAGCGTGATGTTCATGAATCCCGGGCCCGCGATATCCACGGCCGCAATCGCCTCCGAGCCTGCAATCCTGCCCTTGAGGAGTTCCGCGAGCGCGCGCGGGTTCGTGCCCGCCTTCTTTGCCAGCTGCAGGGCAACATTCGTGGCCCAATCGCCGTGTTCGCGACTGCGCGGGCGCTCGACCTTCACGTCCGGCAGGTCGGCCGGATCCAGGTTGACCTCACCGGCGGCGATCGCCTGCTCGAGCGAGGTGCGTATAAAGGCAGAAAGATCTTCAGGAGTCATGCACCAAGCATACCGGCGCCCGCCGACGCACCCAATTTGGTATCACCACACGATTCGATTCTGCGCGGCCTGCGGTGTTAGACTGACGAATCGCCGGGCCCCGATAGCTCAGGGGATAGAGCGTCTGCCTCCGGAGCAGAAGGTCGCAGGTTCGAATCCTGTTCGGGGTACTTTTCCCTCGCCCGCGCCGCGCCCTACGCCGTGCGCAAGATCGCCACCGGATCTCTGTTGACCGCCCACGCGATCGGGATGAGCGCCGTCAGCGACGAGGTCAGCACCATCACGAGCGCCACCGCCACCGTGAACTGCGGCGGAATCGGGCTCAGCCACACGCGCGCCACGACGTCGGCTGCCAGGCCCGCGAGCGCCGCTCCTAGCGCGATCGGTAGCGTCACCCTCACCAGCGTTAGTGCTGTGAGGTCTATTCGCGTGATCCCCAGCGCTCGCCGCCGCCCCAGCAGCCGGCGGTAGAGGAGCACGTAGGCAAGGGAGACCACCGTGGTGAGGACGCTACCGAGCCCGATGACGGTCAGCAGGACCGACTTCGTGTAGCTGGCAAAGTCCCCGGACGTCACGCGGTCAACAATGGCTAGCCCCGAGCTTTCGAAGGTCAGCTGGCCCGGGGACTCCTCGGCCGCGTACGTGCGGATCGCGGCCTGGATGGAGGGCACGGCGTCGATGGCATCGGCCATGACGACGATGCTACGCATGGTCTGTAGCTCGGAGTTCTGGACGACCACTGACTCGGCGAACACCTCGTATCCTGGGCGGACGGTCGCGCCCGCCACCACGGGAAACTCCCTCCCGGCGCTGGTGAGCACGACGCCGGAGGGCACCTCCCAGCCCAGCTTGCCGAGGACCTCCTCGTCGATCGCGGCCTCGCCGTCGGCGGGCGGGCGCCCGCGGGAGAGGACGAACGGCACGCTCAGGTCGGTCACCTGCCACGCGGTGGTCTTGGCGCCCGGGACGGCCGCATCCCCCTCCAGTACCTCCCCCACGCCGATCACCGACTCCACACCACGGGTGGTTCGCAAGAGCTGGACCACCTGGGCATTGAGGAGCTTGCCCGTGGCCTCGCGAACCGTGAGCACGCGCGCCGAGGGATCGTTGAGCTCGCCTGCCAAGGCCTCGCGCTGAGCCACCTGCTGTCCGGCAGTGAGCAGCGCGCCGAGCGTCGCACCGAGCGAGACGATAAAGAGGAGGAGGGTGGGGACCACCTGCCGGCGCGCGTCCCGCCGCGCCTCGCGTAGCAACTGCACCAGCCTCATACCTCCACCCCCGCGCTGACATCGAGCACGTAATCGCACGCCTCGATGACAAACGGGTCGTGCGTGGCGACGACGACGGTGCGGCCGGCACGTGCCTCCTCCTGGAGGAGGGAGAGGATAGTCTGCGCGTTGCCGCGGTCAAGGTTTCCGGTCGGCTCGTCGGCGAGGATGATCGCCGGGCTATTAATGAGCGCGCGAGCCATCGCGGCGCGCTGGCCCTGGCCGCCCGAGATCTTGGTGGGGCGCTTGCCCTCGAAGCCGCTCAGCCCCACCTTGGCCAGTAGCTCCGTACCGCGCTCAACGAGCTGTCGGTACGTGTTGCCCACGTAGAGTCCCGGCTCCACCACGGAATCGAGGATCGGTGAGAAGTCGTCCAGCTCGGAGTCCTGAAAGACGAATCCAATGTTGCGGGCCCGAAAGGTGCTGCGCTGAAAGTCGCTTAGCCCGCTAACGTCCCGCTCCCCAACACAGACCGCCCCCGAGCGCGGCTGAAGCATGAGCCCGAGGATATAAAGGAAGGTCGACTTCCCGCAGCCGGACGGGCCGGTGAGGGCCGTGAGTGCCCCGGGGTGGAAGTCGTAGGAGAGCCCCTCGAGCACGCTTGGGCCCTTGCCATAGGCGAAGCTCACGTTGTTGGCGCGCAGCGTGTCCATCAGTCGCCCTCGCCGAAGACGCGGATCTCGCTTCCCACATCGATCCCGTCGACGACCGCGACGCCCTGGGAAGCGCCCAGCACCACGACGTCGTGCCGCTCGCCGGCGGCGTCGACGACATAGGTGGCGCCGAGTGCGTCGGTCATGATGGCCGAGCGCGGCACGAGCGGGCCGGAGACCTGCGGCACAATCTCGATGATCGCCTGAAGCTCGCTGCCGGGGGTGAGCCCCTCGCAGTCGTCGTCGCACACGGTGCCACCGCCGACGCCTTGGATCTCGACCTCGTAGGTGAAGGACTCCTCGTTCTTGCGGGTCTCGCCCACCACACCGCTCCACTCGTGCTCGCCGTTCGTGAGGCGCACCTGGGCCTCGGTGGGCAAGAGGGCCTGCTGTGATTCGTTGAGCACAAGGAAGACGCGCGCAGTGCCGGCCGGTGCGGACATCACCACTTCTCCCCCGGCAAGTAGCGCGCCCTTTTTGAGGACCTTCCGGTCGAATGTGAGCTCGGCGGGCAGGCTCGGGCTGGCCACCAGCTGCCCGAGCTGAACCGTTCCCGTAACAGGCTGGCCCGTGTCCTTTTGCCACTGGCGCACGTTCTTCTCAGCGATCGGCCCGAAGTCTGAATCCACGGCCCCCGGGTAGCCGAGCGCGTTGAGGTAAGCGTTGAGCTGCTTGACGTCCGCGCCCGTCATGCCACGGGAGAGGTCGCGATAAAACGGGACGTCGCCGTCGACGACGCCGACGGGCAGCCCGCCCACTTCGTACAACGTCTGCCCGGCGGAGAACACCTGATCCTCGGCCACGAACGTCACGACTCCGGGGAGCACGTTCGTTGCTAGTGTCGTGCTATCCACGTCAACGCTCGCGCCAAAGCTCAGGCTACGGCCCACGCTTCCCGTCTCCACCGTGACGGTTGCGGGCGCGGCCTTGACCGGCACCGCCTCCTCACCGCGGAGAACGACGTAGCCCGCACCCAGCCCGAGGCCGGCAGCAACCAGCACCGTGAGGAAAAATGCGATGATCCGGCGCATCGTGCCACCCTTCTTTTTCGATCAGCAACGCCTTTTGGTCAAAAGCGCTCCTCCACATTGAAACGCTGTTACTTTAATCACATACATCCCAGTACACCTCAGATAAGAGATCGGATCATGTACATCAGAAAGACTCTCATTGCTCTTTCCACCTCGCTCGCACTCGCACTGAGCATCGCTGCTCCGGCAACAGCTGCCTCTCGAAGCGGAACAGCAACCTGCCCGGCGGGAGTTGCAGGGGGCATCTCCGCCTATTCCGAGCGACGGTTTCCTAGTAACTACATGTATGTGAAGGTCGGCACCTCAGTTAAGGACAGAAAAGGTCACGACCGTTTGCAGATCGACACCAACCTAAAGACTGCATTTTGGTACGCCCAGAGTCCGAGTCTTCGTAAAGCAGCCGGCTACTGTAACCCGCGTTAGTTGTCTCTCATGTTCATATCTTCTCGCAGCTGCAAGAGTTTACGCGTCGTTGGTGTTGCCCTGTGTGCCGCTCTCATACTCGCCGGCTGCTCCTCACAAGAGGAAACCACGGCGCCCACTGGCACTCCCGACAACCCACGGGACGTCACCGCGTGGTCTCCCTCAGTGATCCCGACGAGCGCCCCCATCACCGAAGAACAGCAGGAAGCATCGCGGCTCGAGCAGGTAACGCAGATCCTCCAGGCTTACGACCTTCCCGCACCCACCTCCGAGGTCGAGCTCCCGCCTGTCGTGCGACGGGTGAGCTACGAGGATTCCGGCCCCCTCATCGCACAGTGCCTGACGGACAACGGCTTTTCCAGCACGTCTTCGGGTGGAATCATCACCACGCTCGACGTGGCCGATGAACAGGAGAAGTCCTTCGCCAAAGTTCGCGCCGACTGTGCCGCCCAGTACCCCATCGACGCGAAATACACGCAAGAGTGGACAGCCGACCAGTGGAGGGTCTACTACGAGTACATGGTCGGGTACTACATTCCGTGCGTCGAGTCCTTCGGCATCGCGATCGACAAGGACAATATCCCTGAAGAACGGACTTTTATCGAGAGCGCCCTGTCCGGCGCTGATAGGTGGAGTCCCGTGGCAGAATGGTTCGACAATCCCGATTATCACAAGCTGACGGACGAGACGACCCCCGAGGGCGCCGAGCTAGCTGAGGCGTGCCGGCAATCCCCGCCGAGCAACAAGCTCTTCGGCTAGTTCGCCCCGCCCCGCATCTGGTCGATCACCGACCGCGCCAACGTCGGCCGATCGGTGATGAGCCCGTCCACGCCGAGCTCGAGAGCCCTGCGCATGTCGTCGGCGTCGTTGACGGTCCACACATGCACGGCCAGGCCGCGTGCGTGGGCCAGCGCGATGAACTTCTCATCTACCACCTGGATGGTCTTGAACAGCTCGGGGACCTGCACGCATTCCACGCCGCGCTCCGGACCCGGCAGGCGGTAGGCCAGCGCGCGCGGGCCCTTGGCCGCCACCACTAGCCGCGCGATCGCGGACGTCCCCATCGAGGAGCGCACTCCCGGAAGGCGCCTGCGCATCCACGCCAGGCGGACCTCGGAGAAGGAGGCCAGGCTCACGCGGTGGGCGGCATTCTGGCGGCGAATCGCCGCCACCATCGCCGGGGCGGTCGCGTTGTTCTTCGCGTCCAGGTTAAAAATGAGGTCCGGGAACTCTTCGAGCAGGTCATCGAGGCGCACGAGCGGGTTACCCGAGTGGTCGCGCACGTGCCGCAAGTCCTTCCACGCCCAGGAGGAGACCGCGCCAGAGGCGTCCGTGAGACGGTCGAGGATCGGATCGTGAATGATGACCGCCGTGCCGTCGGCCGTCACATGACAGTCGGTTTCGACGTAGCGGAAGCCCTGATCGCGCATCGCCTCAAAAGCGACGATGGTGTTCTCCGGGTGCTCGTCCCCACCACCGCGGTGAGCGAGGATGACGGGCTCGCCGATCTCCCACATGCGCTGATGAACCATGAAGCCTGCGCTCGCTAGCACATATCGGACAGATCGACCGCGCCGAAGTCCTCCAGAGCCTTGATCGGGTCCAGCAGGTTATCCTGCCCCGTAGTCTCGATCTCGTGGCCCGTGTGGACCTCGAAGTGCAGGTGCGGGCCGGTGGACCAGCCCTTCGAGCCGACGTCGGCGATGTGCTGGCCGGCCCTGACCTTGTCACCCTTCTTCACGTGCACCCCGTCGTCGTACATGTGGACGTACCAGGTGGTGTATTCCTTTCCATCGATCACGTGGGCGATGACGATGAGGTTCGACGAGCGTCCTGCAATACCCTCTCCCGCGTAGACGACCTCGCCGTCGGCCATCGCGTAGATCGGTGTGCCGGCCGGGGCTGCCATATCCTGGCCCAGGTGGAAGGATGAGGTGTAGGAGATCGGGTCAATGCGCAACCCGAAGGGCGAGGTGAGGCGGTAGGTGCCCGCCGCCATCGGCATGACCACCAGGTCGGATTCGGACTCGAAGGCCGAGGCGAGCGAGTTCGCTCCCCCGCGCAACTCGCACTGGATGGCAGCCCCCGAATACGTGCGTTCGAAACCACGATAGCGGGCCGAGTCCGCCGCGCCGCTCGTCTTCTTCAGGGTGTCCGGGACCGTGGGCTGCGGGGTGGCCACCGTGGAGGTGGCCAGGTTCTGCGCGCCCTGGACGGCCGAGGCGGAATACAGGCTGCCGAATAGGATGCCGGTGACTGCAGAGCCGGCGACGACGGCGCTGAGCACGCCTGCCGTGGCGGGATTCTTCGCCTCTTTGAAGAGCCGGCGGAAGAATGAGAGCTCCTTGGTGGCCCGCGGAGCAACGGGCGGGAGCTCGATCACTTCAGTGACCTGGACGTCGCGAAGTTGAGCTTCGCGGGCGAGCCGGAGATCACGGCGCGATGGTCGCACAGTTTCACGCTCAGCCAATCCGGCCCCTCCTCTTTCTTGTGCGCACAATATCGGGAAAACCCCGGACATCTCCCAATGATAACGGTTTGATAACGCTACCGCGAGCAGTATTCACAACCTCGGGACTGAACTCCCTATGATGTGAGCCACTGCCGGTGAAGTCTCACTTGTCATGGTCACGAAATGGTCGCGGCGGCGCTACTTCTGCATGGCGTCGCGAACCTCGCCAATCAGCTCCTCAATCACATCCTCGAGGAAGAGCACGCCCCGCACCTCGCCGTCCACCACCACGCCCGCCAGGTGAGTGCCGTCCTTCTGCATGGAGCGCAGAGCCGTCTCGATCTCGTCCTTCGAATCCACCTTCGACATGGTGCGGATCTTCCACGGCGCCAGCGGCGCGTTCCGCCGCCCGGGCGCCACGTCGATGATGTCCTTGAGGTGGACGTAACCGACAATCTCGCCGCCCTCCTCAACCGGGTAGCGCGAAAACCCGTGCTGGGCGATCTCGGCCTCCAGCTCGGCCGGGGTGGTCTGCGGCATGACCATGACTAGCTGGTCGGTTGCCACCATGAGGTCGCCAGCCGTGTACTCGGAGAACTCGAGGGCGGAGGAGATGAGGCCGACGTCCGCGTCGAGCACGCCTGCATTCTTCGAGGCCTGCACGATCGATGCCACCTCGTCCACCGTGAACGCTGCGCCCACCTCGTCCTTGGGCTCGAGCCCGAAGACGCGGATGATGTGGTTGGCGAACCAGTTGAGGGAGAAGACCACCGGGTGGAAGATCTTCGAGACGAACACAAGCGGGGGCACCAGGATATAAGCCGCCCGCTCGGGGGTGGTGACCGACAGGTTCTTCGGCACCATCTCCCCCAGCACCACGTGCAGATAGACCACCAGCGCGAGCGCCAGCACCAGCGCGATCGGGTGGAGGAACGACGCGGGCACGCCCGCCGCCTCGAGCGGGCCCTCGATCCAGTGCGCGATCGCCGGCTCCGAGATCGCGCCGAGCGCCACCGAGGCGAGCGTGATCCCGAGCTGGCAGGTGGCAAGCATAAGGGTGACGTTCTCCAGGGCGTAGATGACGGTCTTGGCCGACTTCTTCCCCGCGTCCGCCAGCGGTTCCACCCGCGAGCGCCGGGCGCCCATGACCGCGAACTCGCCGCCCACAAAGAACGCGTTGGTCAGCAGGAGCAGGCCCGTGACAAGGAGTGCCATTCCGATGCTCATTCGTCCACCCCGCAAATCCGCACCTGTTCGATGCGTCGGCCATCCATGGTGGCAACCACCGCGCGCACGCCGTCTTCCTCCACCTCGTCCCCTACCTCGGGCATCCGCCCGAGCCGGGCCATCATCCAGCCGCCCACGGTTTCCCACGGGCCCTCGTCCGGCACGTCGAGCCCGAGCTCGCGGGCCACCTCGTCCGGGCGCATGAGGCCGGGGATCATCCAGCTACCTCCAGAGACGATATGCGTGCGCACGCGGCGCCGGTCGTGTTCGTCGGCCACGTCGCCCACGATCTCCTCCACCGCGTCCTCGAGGGTGACGATGCCCGAGGTACCGCCGTATTCATCGACGACGACAGCCATCTGCAGCCCCTCGGCGCGCAGCTGCACGAGGAGCGGGGCGAGCGCGATGGTCTCGGGCACGCGCGTGGGTTCGACCAGCAACGACGACGACGTCACGCGCACCTGCCCGCGCGCCTCGTAGGGGATCGCCACCGCGCGGCGCAGGTGGACGAAGCCGCGGATGTCGTCGAGGTCCTCGCCGATGACGGGGAAGCGGGAGTGTCCGGTCTCGGCAGCGCGCGCGATGACGTCGGCCGCCGTGTCGTCCACGTGGAGGGCGGCGACCCGCCCGCGGTCGGTCATGACGTCCACGGCGGTCAGCGCGCCGATGTCGATCGAGCGGGTGAGCAGACGGGCGGTGGGCAGGTCGAGCGTGCCCTCCTCCGCCGAGTGCCGCACGAGCGCGGCGAGCTCGGAGGCCGAGCGCGCACCCGAGAGCTCCTCGGCCGGCTCGATGCCGAACTTGCGCAAGATCCAGTTCGCGGTCTCGTTCAGCAGCACGACCACCGGCTTGAACACCGCCGTGAAGATGCGCAACGGGAGGGAGACGAAGGCGGCGGTGGAGAGCGGCTCGGCGAGCGCCATGTTCTTGGGGATGAGCTCACCGAACAGCATGGAGGCGACGTTAATGATGATGAAGGCCAGCGTCGCGGCGGTGCCGACCGCCGCTGCGGGCGCCAGGCTGCCCAACAGGCCAGAGAAGAAGTGTTGCAGCGGGGCCGTGGCCACGTAGCCGAGCAGGATCGTCGTCATCGTAATGCCCACCTGGCACGAGGACAGCTGGAGGGAGAGGTGATGCAGGGCCTTTTGCACGCGCCCGGCCTTCGCGTCCCCCGACTGGGCGCGGTCATCGATCGTGGCTGGATCCAGGGCGACGAGCGAGAATTCGGCGGCAACGAACAGGGCGTTGCCCGCAATAAGTACAAGGGCAAGACAAAGCAATATGAGATCAGTGGCCACGGGCCACCTCTTGTCGTCCTTCCATACCCACCATCGTAACCCACCGCCTGGGCGCGCTGCGGCCCCGCCCTCGCCCACAGGGGAATTCTTGAATCATCACGGGAGTTTTCTTGACGCTAAGAGATTTTGACCGGCGAAAACACCCCGATTTGAGGCCAGTTTTGGGACTTTGCTCCCCCGTGCGAAAGAAAGATCACTAGGCTTGGATACATCGGTCATCCAACGAACAAGTGAGGCAGACAGTGTCGTCAACCAACTCCGATGATTTTGGCGCGAACCAGGGTTTTATCGAAGATCTTTACGCGGCATACCTTCAAAACAAGGACGGGGTCGGCCCCCAGTGGGCCGAGATGTTCCGTAGCTGGGAAGCACAGGGCCGCAAGCCTGCGGGCGCGGCGAGCGAGGCCGGCGTCGTGAACACCCCGGAGCCGAAAAAGGAAGTGACGCCCGCCCAGCGCGCCGTCCACTCCCAAGCCGATCGCGCTTCCACCCCCACCACGAACGTCACCCGCTCCGACCTGCCCCCGCAACCGCGCGCCGCGGCCGCCCCCGCCATCACCCCCTACGCCACGTCCTACTCCCTCCGCCCGGCCAGCGCCGAAGCGGACATGGACCCCAAGGCCAAGGACGTCACGGCCCTCAAGGGCGGGGACCGCGGGCTGGCGAAGAACATGGACGCCTCACTGTCCATCCCCACCGCCACCTCGCTGCGCGCCATGCCCGCGCGCGTCATGTTCGACAACCGCGCCGTCATCAACCGTTTCCTCGCGGCCTCCCGCGGCGGCAAGATCTCCTTCACCCACCTCATCGCCTACGCCATGGTCGAATCGCTGGCCGAAATGCCAGAGATGAACGTGGCCTACTCGATCGAGGATGGCAAGCCGTCCCTGGTCGAACCCAAGCACGTCAACCTGGGCATCGCGATCGATGTCGCCAAGCCCGACGGCACACGCACGCTCGTCGTTCCCTCAATCAAGGCCGCCGAGACGAAGACGTTCTCCGAGTTCGTGGCCGCCTACGAGGAGCTGGTAGACCGCGGGCGCGCGGGCAAGCTCACGATCGAGGATTACCAAGGCACCACCGCCACACTCACCAACCCCGGCGGGCTCGGCACCACCGAATCCGTGCCGCGCCTCATGGTCGGCCAGGGGCTCATCGTGGGCGTCGGCTCCATGACCTACCCGCCCGAATTCCAGGGCACCGCCGATGAGACGATCGCCCGCCTGGGCGTGTCGAAGGTGGTCCACATCGGCTCCACCTACGACCACCGCGTCATCCAGGGCGCCACCTCCGGGCGCTTCCTGCGCCTCATGGAAAACAAGTTGCTCGGCGAGGATAGCTTCTACGAGCGCGTCTACCTCTCGTTGCGCGTGCCCTACACGCCCGTCGTGTGGGAAAAGGACATCGAGTACGACGCCGAACGCGAACTCGGCAAGCCCGCCCGCATCGCCGAACTGATCCACGCCTACCGCTCGCGCGGCCATCTCATCGCGGACACCGACCCGCTATCCTTCCACCTGCGCCGCCACCCGGACCTGGAGATCGGCTCCTACGGGCTCAGCCTGTGGGACCTCGACCGCTCCTTCCCCACCGGCGGCTTCGCCGGCACCAGCCACCTCACGCTACGCCAGATCCTCACCAACCTGCGCGAGGCCTACTGCCGCACCGTGGGCATCGAGTACATGCACATCCAGGACCCGGTCCAGCGCAAGTGGTTCCAGGAACGCCTCGAGCGCACGCCTGAGGCCACCACGCCCGAACAACGCGTGCGGATCCTCGAAAAGCTCAACCAGGCCGAGGCCTTCGAGGTCTTCCTCCAAACCAAGTACGTGGGACAGAAGCGCTTCTCGCTCGAAGGCGGCGAGTCCCTCATCCCGGCCCTCGATTCGATCCTGGACGGCGCCGCCGACGACGGGCTGCACGAGGTCGCCATCGGCATGGCCCACCGCGGCCGTCTCAACGTGCTGACCAACATCGCCGGCAAGTCCTTCGGCCAGGTCTTCTCCGAGTTCGACGGGGTGATGGACCCGCGCAAGCCGGGCTCGGGCGACGTCAAGTACCACCTCGGCACCGAGGGCACCTACACCTCCGCCCGCGGCGACCAGGTGGGCGTATACCTCGCCGCGAACCCGTCCCACCTCGAGGCAGCCGACGGCGTGCTCGAGGGCGTGGTGCGCGGCATGCAGGACCAGCTCGACGACGACGGCGGCGCCGTGGTCCCCCTCCTCATTCACGGCGATGCGGCCTTCTCCGGCCAGGGCGTGGTCACCGAGGTGCTCAACCTCTCCCAGCTGCCCGCCTACCGCACCGGCGGCACCATCCACATCATCGTCAACAACCAGATCGGCTTCACCACCGCCCCGTCGAACTCGCGCTCCTCGCGCTACACCACCGACATCACCAAGGGCCTGCAGCTGCCAATCTTCCACGTCAATGGAGACGACCCGGAGGCCGTGTGCCGGATGGCCCGCATGGCCTACGACTACCGCATGCAGTTCAAGAAGGACGTCATCCTCGACATCATCTGCTACCGCAAGCGCGGCCACAACGAAGGCGACGACCCGTCGATGACCCAGCCGATCATGTACTCCCTAGTGGACGAAAAGCGCACCACGCGCCAGCTATACCAGGAGGCCCTGCTCGGCCGCGGCGACATCTCTGACGAGCAGGCCGCCAAGGTGGAGGACGACTTCCACGCCCTACTCGAGAAGGCGTTCCAGGACGCGCGCGAGGCGGAGAAGAAGGCCGAAAACGACGAGGCCGACGCCGCCGACGCGCTCGGCATGCCCGCCTCCCAGCAGGAGGACGCCGGCACGATGGTCGGCTGGACCACCGCCGTCTCCCCCGAAATCCTCCAGCGCATCGGCCGGGCCCACACCACCCCGCCGGAGGGCTTCACCCTGCACAAGAAGATCATGGCGCTGTTCGACAAGCGCAACAAGATGGCCCACGAAGGCCACATCGACTGGGGCTTTGGCGAACTGCTCGCCTTCGGCTCCCTCCTCATCGAGGGCGTGCCCGTGCGCATGTCCGGCCAGGATTCGCGCCGCGGCACGTTCACCCAGCGCCACGCCGTGGCCCACGACCTGGTGACGGGCGAGGAGTGGACGCCGCTCATGGGCCTGACCGAAGACCAGGCGCGGTTCAAGATCTACGACTCGGCCCTCTCCGAGTACTCGATCATGGCCTTCGAGTACGGCTACTCGGTGCAACGCCCAGACGCGCTCGTGCTGTGGGAGGCCCAGTTCGGCGACTTCGCCAACGGCGCCCAGACCGTGGTGGACGAGTTCATCTCCTCCGCCGAACAAAAGTGGCACCAGACGGCGTCGATCGTGCTGCTGCTCCCCCACGGCTACGAGGGCCAGGGCCCGGACCACTCCTCGGCCCGCATCGAGCGCTACCTGCAGCTGTGCGCGGAGGACAACATGATCGTGGTTCAGCCCTCCACCCCGGCAAACTACTTCCACATGCTGCGCGAACAGGCCTACCGCCGCCCGCGCAAGCCCATGATCGTCTTCTCCCCCAAGCAGCTCCTGCGCCGCAAGGGCGCGGACTCGATGGTGGAGGAGTTCACCTCGGGCACGGTGCAAAAGGTGATCGGCGAGACCCAGGAGCTCGGCACCGTGGATCGGGTGCTGCTGTGCACCGGAAGGATCTACTACGACCTCATCGAGGAGCGTGCCAAGAAGGGCGATGACCGCACCGCGATCATCCGCGTCGAGCAGCTCTACCCCAACCCGGTGGAGGAGCTTCGCGCTGAGCTCGACAAGTACCCGAACGCCGAGGTGTTCTGGGTGCAGGACGAGCCCGCCAACCAGGGCGCCTGGGCGCACTTCGCGCTCGACATGTTCGTGGAGCTCGACCGCGGTATCACGCGCATCTCGCGCCCGGCCGCCGCCTCGACAGCCGCGGGCATGATCGGCCGCCATCGTATCGAGGCCGAGGAGCTCATGCGCCAGGCCTTCGCGCGGTAATGGCGCGATAACACCGAGATATTGCCGACCACGTGGCCCCTGCCTTCGGGTGGGGGCCACGTACTCTATAATGGGCGTGTGAGCATCCGAGTATTCTTCGTAGGCGACGAACTGGTGGCGGGCTACGGCGATGCCCGCGCCCTGGGCTGGGTGGGGCGCACCATCGCGCGCTCCCCAAGCGACCCACCCCTCATGCCGATCTCGCTCGCCTATCCCGGCGAAACCACCGACCGGCTGGTGTCACGCTGGGAGGCTGAGGTGCTCCCCCGCCTCGATCGCGACGCCGACAACCGCCTGGTGGTTGGCCTCGGTTCACACGACCTGTCGGTCACCTCAACTTCGCGCTCTCGCCTGTACCTGGCCAACATGCTCGACACGGCCGTGCGCCGGGGCATGAGCCCCTTCGTGGTGGGCCCGCCGCCGCGGCTCAACATCGCTGCCCGCGACCAGGCCGAGCTCACCCGGGCCTTTTCCGAGGTGTGCGAGAGGCGCCAGATCCCATTCGTCGACACCTACAATCCATTGCGCGATCACGAACAGTGGCTGACTGACATGGCCACCTCCGCCGACTCCTACTGCCCCCGCCAGGCCGGCTACGGCCTCATGACCTGGCTGGTGCTCCACAAGGGCTGGCACCGCTGGCTGGGCATCGAGCCGCCCACGGCCGACTAGCACGTTGAAAGGGGGAGCGCGGATCGCGCTCCCCCTCTTCAGTTCAGTGCGTCTTAGCCGACGCGGATGTAGATCGGGTTACCGTAGATCGGCCCCTCCATGACGCCCGTGGCAGGGTTGCGGGCCGCGATGTGCTGGCCATTGCCGGTGTAGATGCCCACATGGCCGGGCCACCACACGAGGTCACCAGGCTGGGCCTCCGCGGCGGAGACCTGCTGGCCGGCGTACAGCTGAGAGCCAGACGAGCGCGGCAAGGAGATGCCGGCTAGCGCGTACACGTAGGAGGTGAAGCCCGAACAGTCAAAGCCGGCGGGCGACGTGCCGCCGTAGACGTACGCGGAGCCGGCGTAGGAACGCGCGATTCCCACAATGCCGGAGGCTGCCGGGGCGGGGGCCGCGGCAGGCTCTGCGTAGGTGGCTTCGGTCGCCGCCTCGGAGGAGTCCGCGCGGGCGGTCTGCGCGGCCTGGGCGGTCTGCGCGGTCTCGACGGCCGGCGCGGCAACGGCCGGGCTCTCGGCCTCAACAGTCACGGCCTCGAACTGCCACTCACCCTCGGCGGTGGTGGCCAGCGACGCGGAGGAAGCTTCAGGGGCAACGACCGCAGGGGCAACGGCCTCAGGCCGGGCCGCCGGCTCGGCCTCGGTATCAGCGAAAGCGATAGGGGCAACCATACCCACCATGGTCGATGCCGCGAATGTGGACGCGGTGGTGATGCGAGTAGCGGAGTGGTTGCGCTGCTTGATCACGCGACGATCGGCACGAGACATGAGGCTCCTTGTCAGACAATCATTTGATAACGAAACCATAACAAAGGATCACAGCAGGATCACACCATCGTCCACACCTGTGGACGACTTCACAGGCCCGCCCGCGGGCGAATATATGCTGGCCGATTGAAGAGTTTTGGACGATTCCGGGCCGATCTGCTCATATACGAAGATCACCCTGGAATCGTCCAGTAAATTCAAACCGGCGGCAAGCCGGCAGGAAACCCAGCGGAGAAACCCGGGCAAAAAGAAATGGCCGGAGACAACTCCGACCATTTACCTAGGCGTTGGGGCGCTTGCCGTGGTTCGCACTCTTCTTCTTGCGATCCTTGCGCTTCCGTCCACGCTTCGACATGTTTACTCCTCCGGTAGATAGGTCTCAAGTGTATCTTTTCAGCCGGTATCCTACCAACCTACTCGCCAACGATGTGTGTGATCTTCGTACGCAAAGACTCGGGCGCCTCCTGGGAGCAGCACCCGCGGCGGATCACCTTGCGCACCACGATCTCCTCCTCGATCCTCGCCGCGCACGCCCTACACGTGGCGCCGTGGCGGAGAAGGCGGCGGGCGTCATCGTCGGAAATCTCGTCATCCACCAGCTCGAAAAGGTGGTCGAGCACCTCCTCACAGCCGCACTGGGCGCACGTGCACTCCCCGTGGCAGGTGCAGGCCTCGAGTTTGGACATGAGCTCGTCAAACTCCTTCATCACACGTTCTCCTTGACATATCCCAGATCGCGCGCGTAGTCGCGCAGGGCCTCACGCAACTGGGTGCGGCCCCGGTACAGGCGTGACATGACGGTCCCGATCGGGGTGCCCATGATGTCCGCGATCTCCTGGTAGCTAAAACCCTCCACGTCGGCCAGGTAGACCGCCGTACGGCGCTCGTCCGAAAGCTGGTCGAGTGCCTGCCGGATATCCTCGTTCGGCAACAGTTCGAGCGCGAGCATCTCGGCGGACTCCAGCCCGCGCGAGTGGTGGAACGAGGCCTTGTATTCCTGCCAGTCCTCCACCTCGGCCGCGGCCTCCTGGGGCCGGCGTTGGCGCTTGCGATAGGAGGAGATGAAGGCGTTGTTGAGGATCCGGTACAGCCACGCCTTGAGGTTGGTGCCTGGCGTGAACTGGTGGAAGGAGGCGAAGGCCTTGGCGAAGGTCTCCTGGACGAGGTCCTCGGCGTCCTGCTGGTTGCGGGTGAGCCGCAGGGCTGCGCCGTAGAGCTGGTTGAGGTAGGGCATCGCGTCGCGCTCAAAGCGGGCGGTGCGCTCCTCGGGCGTCTCCTCGACCGTCACGGCATCTCCTCCATCCATCACCGGGGCAAACGCACAAGGCGCCGCGGTCTATTCCCGCGGCGCCCTGTGAGCTACCTTGCTACGCCCTCCCGGACGATCGTGGTGACCTCCAGGTCTTCGGTGAAGACGACGGCATTCGCCGGCTCCCCCACCTTCCACTCGAGGGTCACGCCCGGGTCGGCTTGGGTCAGCCCGACGGCGTGGGCCGGGGCTCCCACCCCGCACCGCACGGCGGCCTCCATGTCGAGGTACCCGCCGCGGACCATCCGCTGGACCTCCTCGGCCACGCGAGCAGTGCCGCCCGCAATGGCGCCGTTGCGCGAAAGCCGCGCGACGCCGTCGACAATATCCACATCCTGCCCGCCGAGCACGTACTTGCCGTCCGGCATGCCCGCACCTTCCATCGCGTCGGTCACGAAGACCACGCCGAGCGGGTTCTCTCGCTGGATGAAGGTAACGACGTCGGCGACCAGGTCGGGGTGGACGTGGACCGTGTCGGCCACGAGCTCGACCACCGCCTCTCCCCTGCGCGCCGCCGCCATGAGCTCGCGGACCGGGCCCGGGGCGCGGTGCCCGAGCGGGGGCATCGCGTTGAACAGGTGAGTGGCCATCTGCGGTGGCTTAGCAAAGCCGATCTTCGCGGCGTAGGCCGAGGTGGCCTCGATGACCGCGCGGGTCTGCTCTTCGTCGGCCGAGGTGTGACCCCACGAGGGCACGGCCCCGTAGTCGAGGAGCAGCTGGGCGGCCTCGATGGCGTTGTCCACCTCAGGCGCGATCGTCATCGTCTTAATCCAGCCCTTGCCGGCCTCGAGCCACCCACGCAGCTCATCCAGATCCGGCATACGGATCGCGGCCGGGTTCTGGGCGCCACACTTGGCGGGCGAAATGTAGGGGCCCTCCAGGTGGATGCCCACCAGCTTGCCCTCCTCGCACGCTTGCGCCAGCCCCTTGATCGGGGTCAGCGTGTCAATGAGCGAGACGGTGGAGGCGATGAGCGCCGTCGTGCCGAAGGAGCGGTGGGCCTCGACGGCCTTATCCACGCCCTCGGCGCTCGGGTCGTCGGGGAAGGAGGCCCCGCCGCCGCCGTGGCAGTGGACGTCGATAAAGCCCGGTGTCACCCAGCCCTCCACGCCTTCCTCCACGGGGAAGACCTCGGCCACGACGCCGTCCTCCAAGCGCACGCCCGAGCCGACGATCTTGCCGTAGCCGTTAAGGAGCTTGCCGCGAAGCTCGATCACTTGAGGACCTCCCAGCGCGTGCGGTACATGTCGGTGTTCGTCAGCTTCGAGGCGGCCGCCTCGTCACAGAAGACGACGACCGACGGGTGCATCTGCGTGATCGACGCCGGGCAGGAGGCCGAGATCGGGCCCTCCACCATGCCGGCGATCGCGTCGGCCTTGTTCTCGCCGAGAGCGATGAGGAGCAGGTGCTTGGCCTCCATGATGGTGCCCAGGCCTTGAGTAACGCACTTGTCCGGCACCAGGTCAAGGTTGCCCTCGAAGAAGCGGGCGTTGTCCTTGCGGGTCTGGTGGGTCAGCGCGTCCACGTGCGTGCGCGAGACGAGCGAGACGCCCGGCTCGTTGAAGCCGATGTGGCCGTTGGCGCCGATCCCCAGGATCTGCAGGTGTACCCCGCCGTTGTCGCGAATGTCGGCGTCGTAGGCCTCGGCCGCCGCGTACGGATCGTCGGCCTGACCGTTCGGCGTGTGGAGGTTGTCCTCCGTCAGGCCCGTTTTTTCATCCCCCACGAGCTCGGTACGCAGCACGTTGCGGTAGGCCTCCGGGTGGGCCGGGTCGATGCCGACATACTCATCGAGCGCGAAGGCCTTCGCGTCCGCGAGCGTGAAGTCGCCAGTGGCGTGGGCCTCGCGCAGCTGGGCGTACAGCCCGAGCGGGGTGGAGCCCGTAGCGACGCCGAGGTTCTTCGGCTCGGCGCCCTTCATCGTGTTCATCAGGTAAGCGGCGGCAGCCTTGGCAAGTTCCGTCTCGTCGCTGAAAATTCCGATCTGCATGTTTCTTCTCGCTTTCTTAACTGATGGCATCTGCAAACCACGACGTGATCGTGGTCGGGTGGGTAATGGCCGTGCCGACGACGACCGCGAAGGCGCCCGCGTCCATGACGGCCTTGGCGTGCTCGGGCGTGTGAACGCGGCCCTCGCAGAAGACCGGCAGGTCGGGGAAGGCGGTCACGATCTCGCGCAACAGCTCGAGGTCCGGGCCCACACTCTTCGGGCGCTCGCCCGTGTAGCCGGACAGGGTGGTCGACAGGATGTCGGAGCCAGCCTCGGCCGCCATCACCGCGTCGTCAAACGAGCCGCAGTCGGCCATGACGAGGGCGTCGTCCTTCTTCAGCTCGGCCACCGTCTCGGCGTAGGTGCGCCCGTCAGGGCGGGGGCGGCGGGTGGCGTCGATCGCCACGATGTCCGCACCGGCCATGATGCAGGCGCGCGCGTGGCGCAGGGTGGGGGTGATGTAGACGCCGTCGTGACCCTCTTTCCACAGGCCGATGACGGGCACGTCCACCTGCCCCTTGATAGCGGCGATGTCTGCCAGGCCCTGGCAGCGGATCGCGGCGGCGCCACCACGCTCGGCCGCGAGCGCGATCTGTGCCATGGTCTCAGGGTGGCGCATAGGCTCGCCCGGGTATGCCTGCGCGGAGACGATCAGGCGCCCGCGCAGCGATTCGATGAGCTGATGCATTTAGACTTCTTTCCTCATGAAGTTGATCGCCGCCCCGTACAGGGGCGCGGCGGAACCGAGTTCGCCGAGCTTGATCGGCACGGTGGCGACCGGGTCCATTGCGCGCGCAACAAATCCCGCGTAAACATTTTGCCACCATTCCTCCCCCGAGCGCGTCATCGAACCGGAAAGAACAATGACGGAGGGGTCGATACAGTTGGCAAGCGTGGCGAGCGATTCGCCCGTGGCGTAAGCCGACTCGTTGAAGACGGCCCGCGCCAGCTCGTTGCCGGATTCGGCGAGGTCCTGGAGCTCCTTGCCGTTGGTGACCTCCGGGTCGGCGGCGCCGCGGCGGGAGTTGTACCAGTTCGTGATCCCATGCCCGGAAGCGATGGCCTCAATGTGGCCGGTGCGCCCGCACGAGCAGGGCATGCCCTCGGCCAGGTGGTGGTGGATGTGCCCGTAGTGGCCGGACAGGAAGTGATCACCAAAATCGATCTGGCCATCGCGGATGAGCGCGCCCCCGATCCCGGTGCCGAGCGCCATCGACACCGCCGACGTCGCCCCCTTGCCCGCACCCATGACGGCCTCGCCCAGCCCGTGGGCGTGGACGTCGTTGATGACGTGGACGGGCAGGCCCGTGGCCTGGGACAGCATCTCCCCCAGGCGCGTCCCGGCCCATCCGGGCATCGTGTTCGTAGCTGAGACGATCGCGCCCGTGGCCGGGTCGACCACACCCGCGCTGGCGATTCCGATGCCGAGGAGAGAGCGGTTAGCACACGCATCCACCACCATGTCGCGGATGCGCCGTGCCACATCGGCACCGCCAGCGCGAGCGAGAGTCTTCATGGATTGGCTTTCGCCGACGCACAGGTGCTCGGCGTCGGCGAAAGCCCAACCCACCTTGGTGCCACCAATATCGATCGTCAGGATCTCGGCACCAGCCATGGTCCCCTCCTAGTTGAGATGCCCGGTTTCCCGGAGCACGCGGGCCACGGCCTCCACGTTCTCACCCTCAAGAGCGAGGACGGGCTCGGGCATCGTGTTCGTCTCGAACACGCCGAGCAGCATGAGCGCCGTCTTGAAGGCGCCGACGCCGGCCGCGAAGCCCACCTCACCAGAGGCGACCTGGACGATCCGCATGAGGCGGGTCGCCTCATCCTGCAGCTCGCGCACCCGGCCCCAATCGCCGGCCTGGTAGGCGCGCCACTGCTCGACGAAGATGACCGGGTCAACGTTCGCCAGGCCCGGCACCGAACCGTCCGCGTGGGACATGTAGGCGCCGTCCACCACGACCTCGTGCCCGGTGAGCAGGGCCAGGTCAAGGCTTTCCTCGTCACGGGCCTGGGCCAGGAAACGGAAGGAGACGTCGTCGCCGGACGAATCCTTCACGCCCGCCAGCACGCCCTCTCGGGCGAGCTCGAGGATGAGCGCCGGGGCGAGCTTGACGTGCACGCACACCGGAATGTCGTAGGCGAACAGCGGCAGGTCCACCTCCTCGTGGACGAGGCGGAAGTGACGCTTGATCTCCTTCGGGCCCAGGATTGCGTAGAAGGGGGCGGTGGCGACGATGGCGTCGGCGCCGAGCTCCTTGGCCACGCGAGCGTGCTCAATCGTGCGCTTGGTGGTCATGTCGATGACACCGACCAGCACGGGCACGCGGCCCGCCACGATCCGCACGGCGTTCTCGATGACCTCGCGGCGGCGCTCATCGGTGGAGAACACGACCTCGCCGGAGGAGCCGAGGACGAACAGGCCATCGACTCCGGCGTCGATCATGCGGTTAATCGAACGCTCAAACGAGGCGACGTCGAGCGCGCCGTCCGCGGTGAGCGGGGTGACAACGGGAGGGACAACTCCACGGATTTTCATTGGTCTTCCTTACAGTTGAGGATGGAGAAGCGACGGTGCCGCTCCGAGCAGTTTCTTGGTGTAGGGGTCCTTCGGGTTGGCCAGGAGCTCCTTCGCCGGGCCCTCCTCCACGACCTTGCCCTTGTTCATCACCGCAATGCGGTCGGAGATGTAACGCACGGTCTGGATGTCGTGGGAGATAAAGACCATCGCGAGCCCCAGCTCGTTCTTCAGGTCCATGAGAAGGTTGAGGATCTGGGCGCGCACCGACACGTCGAGGGCCGACGTCGGCTCGTCGGCAATGATCGCGTCCGGGCGCAGGGCGAGCGCGCGGGCGATCGCCACGCGCTGGCGCTGGCCACCGGACAGCTGGCCGGGAAGCGCGTCGAGTGCCGACTGCGGCAAGCCCACCTGGGCGATCAGCTCCTCCACGCGGGCGTCACGCTCGGCTTCGGTGCCGATGTCGTGGACGCGCAGCGGGTCGAGTAGCTGGTCACGCACGTGCATGCGGGCATTCAGCGCGGTGGCCGGATCTTGGAAGACGACCGAGACGACGCGCCCGATCTTCCGGCGGTCGGCAGCCGAACGCTTCGTCACCTCCTCACCCTTGAAGAAGACCCGGCCCGTGGTGGCCTCCTGCAGGCCACACATGACGTTCGCGGTGGTGGATTTGCCACACCCGGACTCGCCCACGATGCCGAGCACCTGGCCGGGCATGACCTTCATCGACACCCCGTCCACCGCGTGGACCTTGGTGGGGTTGAAGATAGTGCCGGCGCGGGTCTTGAAGATGACGTGCAGGTCGCGCAGTTCGATGATCGGGGTCTCGCTCATCGTGCTTCTCCCTTCGCTTCAGTGTTCTGCCCCGCCGGGACACCGGGCTGGGCAGGGGCCGGGTAGCCGGCGTCGGTCCAGGCCGAATCCGGGATGGCGGCGTAGTAGTGGTCGCGTCCGGGGATCTCCATGCGCAGCGGCGGGGTGGTGAGCCCGACGTCGGGGTGCGAGGAGCGCGGCGCGAAACGGTCGCCCGCCGGGAAGTCCTTCGGCGACGGGACCGTGCCGGGGACCTGGTGGAGCCTGTCGGCGCCCGCCTCGATCGAGAGCACCGAGCCGAGCAGGCCACGGGTGTACTCGTGGACGGGGTGGGTGAGCAGCTCCGAGGCCGGCGCCTGCTCGACCACCTGGCCGGCGTACATGACCGTGATCTTGTGGGCGACCTCGGCCACGAGGGCCAGGTCGTGGGAGACGAAGACCATCGCAAATCCGAGCTTCTCGCGCAGGTTGTTGAGCAGCTCGATGACCTGCTTTTGCACCGTCACGTCGAGGGCGGTGGTCGGCTCGTCGGCAATGATGAGCTTCGGGTCGCGGGTGAGGGCCATGGCGATGAGCACGCGCTGGCGCTGGCCGCCGGAGAGCTCGTGCGGGTAGGACTCGAGCGTGCGCTTCGGGTCCAGGCCCACCAGCTCCAGCAGCTCCTCGGCGCTGCGGGTGCCGCCGCGCGAGGTCAGCTGCTTCATCTGGCTGCGGATGAGCATGGCCGGGTTGAGCGAGGACAGGGCGTCCTGGTAGATCATCGCCATTTCGTTGCCGAGCAGCGCCTGGCGCTCCTTGGCGCTCATCTTCAGAAGGTCCTTACCCTCGTAGAAGATCTCGCCGCTGATCTCGGCGCGCGGGTCGATGAGGCCCATGACCGTGAGCGCGGTGATCGACTTACCACAGCCGGACTCGCCCACCAGGCCCATCGTCTCGCCCTTGCGGACCGAGAAGTTGACGTGGTCGACCACGTTGATGTCGCCGTGGCGCGGGAACTTGATCGACAGGTTGCGCACCTCCAGCAGCGGCTGGCCGGTGGCGGTGGCGACGAAGCGGTCCGTGCGCTTGGACTCGACCACCTCGAGCTGATCGAGGCGAGCCTTGAGCGATTCGGCCTGGGCGGCGTAGGCGAGGCGTGGGTCGAGCAGCAGCTTGTCCTGCTCGCGGGCGCCCGTGACGGCCTCGACCTTCTGGGCCGACGACGGCGCCGCCACCATCGCGTCGGTAATACCTTCGGACAGGATATTGAGGCATAGCACCGTGAGCATGATGAACAGACCCGGGAAGAGCGCCGTCCACCACATGCCGAGCAACACCGACAGGTTCGACGACGCGTCCGACAGGACGTTACCCCAGGTGGGGACCATCGTGGACTGCAGGCCCGAGCCGATGAAGGTCAGCGAGGCCTCGAGGATGATCGCGTCAGCAACCAGCACGGTGGCGAACACGAGGACCGGGGCGGCCGTGTTGCGGGCCACGTGACGGATGAGGATCCAGGGTGCACGCGCACCGGAGACGATGACCGCGCGCACGTAGTCCTCGCCGTAGGCGCTCATGACGTTCGCACGAACGATGCGGGCCAGCTGCGGGATGTAGACGAAGGCGATCGAGCAGATGATGACGATTACCAGGCCCACCACGTTGTCCGGCTCGAGGCGGCGGGAGAAGACTAGCACCATGACCGCGGCCATTGCGATGCCGGGGACGGCCATGATGACGTCCATGATGCGCATGATCACTTCGCCGATCCACTTGCGCGACACGGCGGCGACCGCACCGATGAGGGCGCCGAAGACCAGTGCCACGAGGGTGGCGGCGATGCCGATGATGAGCGAGAAGCGGCCACCGTAGAGGATGCGGGACAGGATGTCACGGCCCACGTGGTCCGTGCCGAACGGGTGCTCGCCTCCGGGGGCGAGCCACTGGCCGCCCAGCTCGTTGGGGTTGTAGGGGGCGATCAGCGGGGAGAGGAAAGAAATGATGAAGATGAGGATGAGGAACACCATGGCCAGGCGCGCGCCGAGCGACATGTTCTTGATCCGCGAGAAACGGGCTCCGGGCGCCGTGACCTTCTCGAGCTTCTTTTTCTTGGAAGTCATCTGTTACACCGACCTAATACGCGGGTTGATGAGGAGGTAGAGCATGTCAACCACAATGTTGACGATGATGAAGGAGATCGCGACCACGAGCGCGCCGCCTTGCACGAGGTTGACCCAGTTGTTCTGGATGCCGAGGATGAGCACGCGGCCCATGCCCTGCAGGCCGAAGATGATCTCGATGACGACGGCGCCACCCATGAGGTAGCCAACGCGCAGGCCGAGCACGGTCACCGGGGTAATGAGGGCGTTGCGCAGAACATTGCGGCCGATGACGACCGAGCGCGGGATGCCGGCGCCGAGTGCGGTGCGCACGTAATCCCTATCGAGCTCTTCCACCATGGAGGTTCGCACCACGCGGGTCATCTGGCCGATCACGGGGACCGCCAGGGAGAAGGCGGGAAGCAGCATGCGCATGAACCATCCGCCAAAGTCTTCGCTCATCGCGGGCAGGCCACCGGAGACGGGGATCGAACCGCCCACGAAGGCCAGCACCAGGAGGGAGGCGAGCCAGAAGGACGGGGTGCCGATGCAGATCACCGAGAAAACGCGGATGACCTGATCTGGCCAGCGGTCGCGGTAGATGGCGGCGAGGATGCCGAGCGGGAAGGCAACGAGGATAGCGATGATGAGGCCGAAGAAGGTCAGAGACAGGGTGACCGGGAGTGCGCCCATCACCATGTCGGACACGCGGTTGGTTTCGCCGACGCCGTAGATGCCCAGGTCTCCCTGGAACATGTTGATGACATAGTTGCCGTACTGGATAAAGAAGGGATCGTTGAGGCCGTGTGCGACGCGGAACTCTTCCAGCGCCTGCGGCGTCGCGAACTCGCCGAGAGCCGTGTAGGCCGGGTCGATCGGCGAGAGAGACATGATGAAGAAGACGAGCAGGGTCACGCCGATCACCATGATGGGAAGCGCGATCAGGCGCCGCCCGAGAAGTCTGAGCAGATTGTTCATCTGTATTTCCTCTTCCGACGAGGGAGGGCTGAGGTCAGTGCGCACCTATGTGCGCTGCCCTAACTGGCTGAGGGTGCAAAAAGTGGAGGGTAGGCGGAAGGACCTACCCTCCACTCTTTGACTCGAATGGATGTTACTTGACCGAAGCGCCGACAAGGTTGAGGCCGGTGGTGCCAATACCGTGGGCACCCACAACCTTGTCCCCGTTGATGCCGGTGATCATCGTGCGGTGGAAGAGCGGGAAGAGCGGAGCCTCATCGGCGATAAGATCCTGCGCCTCGCCCCACAGCTTCTTCGCTTCGTCACCAGAGGCCTGCTCGGCACCGGTCACGATCTCGGAGAGCTTGGCGAACTGCTCGGGCGCGGAGTTGGCCCACTGCGTACGCTTCTGGGTCCACACGTTGTCGCCGTACCACCAGTTGATGATGATGCCCGGGTCGGAACCGAAGACCGACGGATCGCCCGGTGCGAGGGCGACGTCGAAGGTCGGGTTGTCGACGTCGGCGAAGTTCGCGTAGAGGTCACCCGAGGCCATCGACTGAACGTTGACGGTCAGGCCAGCGGCCTCGAGATCCTGGCGGATCTGCGGGGCGAGGTTGGCGATCCACGGGTGATCGGTGGTGATGAGGGTGATCTCCTTCAGGCCGGCGGCTTCGAAGGCAGCCTTAGCCTTGGCCGTGTCATAGGTGAACTGCTCGGCAGCCTCCTTGTGCATCGGGTTGGCAGCGGGCAGGAAGGAGGTGGCAACGGTCGCGTCGCCGCCCATCACGTCGTTGACCAGCTTCGCACGGTCGATCGCGTAGTGGAAGGCCTTGCGGACGTCCTTGTTGTCGAACGGAGCCTTGGAGGTGTTGAACATCAGGAACGGGTTGTTGTAGCCCGGAACCTCGTCCAGGGTCCAGCCGGCGGCTGCGAGCTGATCCTTGGTGGCCGACGGGACGGTCTCCATCACGTCGATGGTGCCACCGAGGGCGGCAGCCAGACGGGCCGCGTCGTCCTTGAGGACATCCCAGTGGATCTTCTCAACGGTGGCGGGCTTGGAGCCATTGTAGTGCTCGTTCGGGACGGCCTCGATCGCGGTGTTGGTGATCGACTCGTACTTGTACGGGCCGGTGCCGATCGGCTTGGCGGTCATCTCTTCCTGCGTGGAGGCCGCGGGGACGATCTTCACATCGACAAAGCGCTCAGCGACGGCGGCGAAGGGGTACTTCGTCTTGATCGTGATCGTCTTGTCATCCTTCGCCTCGACCGAATCGACGAAGCTGAAGAACTGCTTGTAGATCGAGGTGTCGGCCGTCGTGCGGGCATAGGACTCGAGCACGTCAGCCGTGGTGACGTCGGTGCCATCCGAGAACTTCGCGCCGTCGCGCAGAGTGACCTCGTACTCGGTGTCCGAAACCTTGACCGGATCGCCGGCAGCCAGGGCCGGGAAGAGCTCGTAGTTGGACATGTCGAACTCGTACAGACCCTCAACGACGTGCCAGTTCGCACCCATGGCCAGAGCCGAGGAGGTGGTGGACGGATCGTAGTTCGTGGTCTCGTAGGCGACACCCAGGTTCAGCTGACCGGACGGGGCCCCACCTGTGGAGGTGTTCGAATCGGTGGTCCCGGACGATGACGGCGTCTGCGAGCTTCCTCCGCCACAGGCGGCCAGGGCGAGCGTGGTGGCGGCAGCGACAGCCGTCAACTTCGCCCAGCGCTTTGTAGAACGCATGTTGTTTCCTCTCCATTGAGTTAAATGTGAAGCGCCAACGCTTCTCATCGGGTACACTCATCGTATGTTGTCTGACAAGTCCGCGCAAGTGCTTTTAAGTAAGTACTCCCCGACAACGATGCCGGGGAAGAGCGCCATTCCAACCACGAACCGCTCATCAGCCACGATCGATGCCGTCAAGTCCTATATCATCCAACACGACCTCAAGCCCGGAGATCCGCTTCCCACCGAAGCGGCCCTGTGCGAGGCGCTCGGCGTTTCGCGTTCCTCCGTGCGCGAGGCCCTGCGCAAGCTCGAGGCGCTCGACATCATCCGCGTCCACCAGGGCCGGGGCTCCTTCGTGGGCGACATGTCGCTCGAGCCGATGGTCGAAACCCTCGTGTTGCGCTTCGCCCTCGACCGGGCCTCGGGCACGGAGTCGCTGCGCCAGGTGGTCTCCACGCGGCGCTTCCTCGACCTGGGCGTCGCCGTTGCGGTAACCACCGCGATGAAAGGCACCGCCAACCCGGAGCTGCACCGGCTGGTTGAGCGCATGGTGGAGAAGGCCTCCCGCGGGGAGCGGTACATGGAAGAGGACAGCGCCTTCCACAACGAGATCATGGCCTACCTGGATAACGAGCTGATCTCCCAGCTCAACGCGGCGATGTGGCTCATCCACCAAACCTTCATCCCCGATCTGGACGTGGAACAGGACGACGGGCTGCTCCAGACCGCGCGCGCCCACGAGCGCATGCTCCTCACGGCCGAGGCCGGCGACGAGGCGGCCTACCGCCAGGCGGTCATCGACCACTACGCCCCGCTCGCCGACATCCTCGAGATGAGCTAACCGCCGCGCGGCACGAAGGCGGACCCGTGGCGAGCCGACAAAGGACGGCGTCGCGCAGGCCGGCAAGGGGCGACGCCGAGCGGGTCTGTTCGCGCGTGATGGCGCTGTGTCCGGACAGTGTCGGCGCGGTCGATTAGACTGGACACACAGACGAACGGAGGACCTCATGCTTTCCACTCTTGCCCGCCCGCTGCTCGCGGCGCCCTTCGTGGCCGCCGGTATCGACGCGATCCGTAAGCCCGCCGGCCACCGTGCCGCCGCCGAACGCATCCTCGGGGTGCTCGAGCGGGCGGGCGTGCCCACGAAGGACATCCCGGTTGACGTGCTGACCCGCGTCACGGGTGCGGTCTTCACTGTTGCCGGCGTTTCGCTCGCGCGCGGGCGCATGCCGCGCTCTACCGCCCTCATGCTGGGCGCGATGCAGATCCCGATGTCGCTGGGCCGCAACCCGTTCTGGGAGCAGTCTGGGCCCGCGCGTCGTGCCTCTCTTTCGGCGCTGGTTGCCGACGCCGGCCTCATCGGTGGCGCCCTCATCGCCTCGACCGACCGGGGCGGCAGGCCCTCGCTCGGCTGGCGCGCCTCCACGTGGGCGAAGGACGTCTCCGAGAACGCCCACATCGGTACCAGCCGGTGACGTGGCCGGCCCCCGCGTCGGGCCCTGCCCACGCCACGTTCTCCATCCCCGGCTCGAAGTCGCTGACGAACCGGTACCTCGTGCTTGCCGCCCTGGGCGATGAGCCGACCGTGATTCGCCACCCGCTGGTGGCGCGCGACACCGAGCTCATGGCCGGCGCCCTTGAGGCGCTGGGCGCGCGGGTGGTGCGCGGCGGCGATGCGTGGCGCGTGGAGCCGGGCCCGTTCCGGGGCGGGCGCATCGAGTGTGGGCTTGCCGGCACGGTTATGCGCTTCATTCCGCCGCTCGCCGCGCTGGCGGGTGATCCCGTGGTTCTCGACGGCGACCGGGCGGCCCGTGTGCGGCCGATGGGCGCGATCGTGGAAGCACTGGGCAGGCTCGGGGCGCGCGTGGAAGCCGGCGAGCACGAAGGCTCCCCCGTTTTGCCACTGACCGTGCACGGGACTGGCCGCGTGGCCGGCGGCCAGCTCGATATCGACGCCTCGGCCTCCTCCCAGTTTGTTTCCGCCCTGCTGCTCGCCGCGCCTCGGATGGAGCGCGGCCTCGACCTGCGCCACGTGGGCGCTAGCCTCCCGTCGGCACCGCACATCGCGATGACGGTGGAGGTCCTACGCGAGGCGGGGATCGAGGTCGTGGACGAGGGGCAGCGTTGGGTGGTCTCCCCCGGCGTACCCAGACTGGGCGAGGTAGCGATCGAGCCAGACCTTTCGAACGCGGGGGCATTCCTCGCCGCCGCGATGGTGACCGGCGGAACCGTGCGCGTGGAGCGCTGGCCGGAGGCGACCACGCAGCCGGGGGATGCCTACCGTCGGATCTTTACCCAGATGGGCGGGCGGGCGCGCCTGGAGGGCGGCACACTGGAGCTGACCGGGCCGGAGCGCATCGTGCCGTTTGATGCCGACATGAAGGACGTGGGCGAGCTCGTGCCAACCGTGGCCGCCGTCGCCGCGTTTGCCGGCGGCACGTCGCGCCTGCGCAACATCGGCCAGCTGCGCGGGCATGAGACGAACCGGCTCGCGGCGCTCGTGACCGAGCTTGGCCGCGCTGAGATTTCGGCCCGCGAGGAGGGCGATGACCTGGTGATCGAAGGCGGGGCCGGGCGCCCCGCCACGTTCGACACGTACGACGACCACCGGATGGCCACGTTCGCCGCGCTCCTCGGGCTACGCCTGGAGGGCTCGCGCGTCCAGAACGTGGAGACGACAGCGAAGACACTGCCGGGCTTCGTTGCGATGTGGGAAGGGGCGTTCGGGCATGTCGAGGCGTGACATCGGCACGGACGACCACCGGGTGCGGGTGCGCCCGGGCAAGGGCTCGCGCCCGCGCACGAAGATCCGGCCCGACTACAGCCAGGCCGCGCGCGCCCGAGTCTACCGGGTGGATCGCGGGCGCTATCACGTCACGCTCGAGGACGGAACAAAGGTGACGGCCGTCAAGGCCAAGGAGCTGGCACGCGGTGCGATCGTGGTGGGCGACATCGTGGCCCTCACGGGCGACCTGTCGGGTCGGAAGGACACGCTCGCCCGGATCGTCCAGGTGGACCCGCGCAAGACGGCCCTGCGGCGCACGGCCGAGGAGTCGGAGGCGGCAGGTACCGAGCGGGTCATCGTGGCGAACGCCGACCAGCTGGTCATCGTCACGGCGCTCGCCCAACCCGAGCCGCGCCCCGGCATGATCGACCGCTGCCTCGTAGCCGCCTACGACGCCGACATGCACCCGATCCTGCTGCTCACCAAGTCGGATCTGGCCAGCCCCCAGGCGCTGCTCGACCTGTATGCCGACCTCGACCTCGACATCTACACCTCCACGATCGACGAGAAGCGCGAGACGTCGGACGTGGGTGAGATTGCCGCTGCGCTAGAAGGCCACGTGTCGGTGCTGGTGGGGCACTCGGGGGTAGGGAAGTCGACGCTCATCAACGCACTCGTGCCGAGCGCCGAGCGCGAGACCGGGCACGTGAACGAGGTGACGGGACGCGGGCGGCACACGTCGACGTCGGCGATGGCCTTCGGCCTCGAGGGCGGCGGCGTGGTCATCGATACGCCAGGCGTGCGCACGTTCGGCCTCGCGCACGTCGAGGCCGAGGACCTGCTGCGCGGGTTCCCGGATCTGCGCGAGGCGGCCGAAGACTGTCCGCGCGGTTGCCCGCACGAGCCCGGCGCGCTCGAATGCGCGCTCGAAGAGGTGGAAGGCGAGCGGCTCATGGCCCGTGTTGAGTCCTTCCACCGCCTGCTCGATTCACGCCAGAAGATGGACCCCCACTGGGCCTAGCCACACCGGGCGGGCCTGGTGGCCGGGGCGTAACCGGCATGGCGGCGTCGTGCGCGGGGCTCGATGGGCGCGCGGGGCGTGCGAAAGCCAATCAGCGGCTATGCTTGGGGCATGCAACCACGTTACGCCGATGACCTGCAGGTGGCCCTCGGGATCGCCGACCGGGTCGATGTCCTTACCCTCGAGCGCTTTCGGGCCGCCGACCTGCGGGTCGAGACCAAGCCCGACATGACCCCCGTCTCTGACGCCGACCGCGCCGCCGAGCGCCTCATTCGCGACATGTTGCGCCAGTTCCGTTCGCGCGACGGCGTGACGGGCGAGGAGGAGGCCCCGGTGGAGGGCCTGTCGGGGCGGCGGTGGATCATCGACCCGATCGATGGCACGAAGAATTACGTGCGCGGCGTGCCGGTGTGGGCCACGCTCATCGCGCTGGAGGACAACGGGGCGATCGTGCTCGGCATCGTCTCAGCCCCAGCGCTCAAGCAACGCTGGTTTGCGGCGAAGGGCCTGGGAGCCTACGCGGGGCGGTCGGCGGCTGCGGCGCGGCGCATCCACGTGTCGCAGGTGGGGCGGGTCTCAGACGCGTCGCTGTCCTATTCGTCGCTGGATGGCTGGTCGGATCGCAACCAGCTGCGCGCCTTTTTGCGCCTGGCTCAGACCTGCTGGCGCACGCGCGCCTTCGGCGACTTTTGGTCGTACATGCTGGTGGCCGAGGGCGCGGTGGATATCGCGAGCGAGCCGGAGCTCAACCTGTATGACATGGCCGCGCTCGTGCCGATCGTGACCGAGGCCGGCGGGCGCTTCACTTCGCTCGAGGGCGAGGATGGGCCGTGGGGGCACAACGCGATCGCCACGAACGGCCACCTTCACAACCCCGCCCTCGAGATCCTCAATTCCGTGCGGGATTAAGCGGTTTCTGCCGCCGGCGGGGCGTGCGGAGAAAAAGTTGTCGGAGGGGACCGCTAGCCTGAAGACATGAGGTTTTTACATACGGCCGATTGGCACCTGGGCCGGGAAATGCACGGTGCCGATCTCACCCCTGCCTTTGAGCAGTGGGCCGATCACGTGGTCGATCTCGTGGCGGCGGAGAGTGTGGATGCGCTCTTCATTTCAGGTGACGTGTTTGACCGCAGCGTCCCGCCCGTCACCATGGTGGAGCTGCTGTCTGACACGCTTGGGCGCCTGCTCGAGCACACGCGGGTGATCATGACCAGCGGCAACCACGATTCGCCCCAGCGCCTCGGCTTCCTGTCAGGTTTGGTGCGGGATCGGCTGCATATCTGTACCGATTCGCGCCGCGCCCACGTCCCCGTGGTGATGGACGACGACACCGGGGGCGCCCTCATCTACCCCATCCCCTACTTAGATCCGCCCACGGAGCGGGAGAAGCTGGCCGGGGATGAGGTGCTCGAACGCAGCCACATGGCGGTTAACACCGAGATGCTGGCCCGCGTGGAGGCGGACATGAAGCGGCGCGGGGGCAACCCGTACCGGGTGGTGCTCTCCCATTCGTTCGTCATCGGCGCGCAACCCACGGAGTCGGAGCGGGATATCTCGGTGGGCGGGGCGGATTCGATCCCCTCGCACCTGTTCCGCCTGGGCGGGCTCACGGATTACGTGGCCCTCGGCCACATCCACGGCCCGCAACGGGTGGGCACGGAGGGCGATCCGCTCATGCGCTATTCGGGCTCGCCCATCGCCTTTTCCTTCTCCGAGGAAAAGCACGTCAAATCCTCCGTGCTGCTCGATACCCAAAGCGGGGGCGTGGAGCTCATCCCTGCGCCCGTATACCGGCCGCTTGCCACGTTGGAGGACACGCTGGAAAACCTGCTGTCGGTAAAGTACGCGGCGTTTGGCGATTACTTCGTGCGCATCCGAGTCACGGATCCGGACAGGCCGGCCGATCTGTACGCCAAGCTCAAGGCGCGCTTTGCGCACATGCTCGTGCTCGAACACGTGAGTGAGGCCACGGCCGTCACGCTGAGGGAGCTGGCCGAGATCCGTTCCAACCCGCTGGCCGTCATGCGCGAATTCTTTGCGCATGCGGGAGGGCGGGAACTGACCGAGATGGAGGACCAGCTCGTGGCCGATACGTGGGAGAAGGTGAGGGCCTGATGCAGTTCCGGCACCTGACTTTCAGTGCGATCGGCCCATTCCCGGGCACGCACACGATCAACTTTGATGACCTGACGGCCTCCGGCCTGTTCCTTTTTGACGGGCCCACGGGCGCCGGGAAGTCCTCAATTATCGACGCGATCGTCTTCGCCCTGTACGGGGACGTGGCGGGAAGCGACTCGGATCGGTCCCGCATGCGCTCCAGCTACGCGCCCGGCACCGTGGAGTCGGTGGTGGAGCTCGTGTTCACCATCGCCTCGGGCACGTACCGCGTGCGGCGCACGCCCGCCTACCTCAAGCAGAAGGTGCGCGGGGAGGGCACCACGCCCATAGGCGCCACCGCACACCTGTGGCGCATGTCCGAGGCGGCCGTGGAGGCGAAGAAGTGGGAGGCCGGGGAGATCCTCGGCTCGAAGATCTCACAGGTGGATGCCGAGCTGGAGGGGCTTTTGGGGCTCACGCGCGAACAGTTCGTGCAAACCGTGGTGCTCCCCCAGGGTCAGTTCGCTCAGTTCTTGAAGATGAAGTCCACCGAGCGGGCGGCTCTGCTCGAAACCCTGTTCAACACCAGCGATTACAAGCGTTTCGCCTACGCCCTGGAGGATGCGGCGAAGGAGGCACGCGGAAAGGTCAAGGCCGCCTCGGAGGAGGCCATCCGCGCCTTGCACTCCTGGCTTGATATCGACGGGGTGGCCGAACAGTTCCCCCACCTGGTCCAGCTCGTCCTCGAGCCGGACGATGAGGCGCCGCTCGAGGCGATCGCGGAAGCCGACCACGTGCTTGGCCAGGCGTGGGCGGCGGCCTCGGAGCTGACCGTCGAGGTCGGCGCCGCCGCCCGGCAGGCCGCTCAGGCCCTGCAGCAGGCGGAGATCCTCACCGCCGCCATCGCCGAACGGGGTCGGCTGGTGGCCGAGCGCGCAGTGCTGGCCGAGCGTGCGCCACGCATCGAGGAGGCGCGGGCGAAGATCGCCGCCCACGAATCGGTGGCACTCGCCATCGACCGCCTGAACCGGGAGGACTCGGCGCGGGAGGCGCTGTCTGCTATCGCGCTGCCCGCGGTCATGGCGTCCGCGGGGGCGTCCGGGCCGGATGCGGCTGCTACGGAGCCGTCGGCTACGGGTGCGGTGGGCACACCAGCCGCGGGGGCTGCGACCGTCACGGATATTGACTCGCTCGCCAGCGCTATCGCGGCACAGGAGGGCGTGCTGGAGGCCGCCGAATCTGTCATCGATTCCTGCGATGCGGAACTGGCCGGGATCAACACCCAGCTCGGCGCGCTCGCGGAGCTGGCCGCACTCGAGGCCGGCCTGTCGCAGCGCCGAGAGGAACTGGCCGGTCTTGAAAAGGAGGCAGAGGCACTGCAAGCGAGGGCTGCCGAGCTCGATGAACAGCTTGCCGCCTACCCTTCGCGCGCCGCCGAATTCGACTCCGCGCTCCAGGCCAAGCGCACACTTGCCGCCACCGCCCCGGTCATCACGGAAAAGCTTGCCTCCCAGCAAGCGGCCCAAGCCACGGCCACGAAGCTCACGGACGTTGAGGGCACGCTCGAGCGGGCGCGCGGGACCCTGGTGAAGGCCGCCGCCGCGCACTCGGCCCAACGCGAGAAATTAAATGCCACCACGGAGGCCTGGCGCAGATCGATGGCTTCCAACCTAGCCAGCACGCTGAGCGAATCTGAGCCGTGCCCCGTTTGCGGTTCCACCGAGCACCCCGCTCCGGCCGCCCCAGCGGCGGATTCGGCCACGCTCGAGCAGGTCCAGGCCGAGGAGGCGGCGCTCGCGCCGCTGGCCGCCGCACTTGACCAAGCGAACCAAAAGGTCACGGCCCTGTCCAGCTCTGCCGAAGCGTTGCGTTCCCAGCTGGGCGACGCCACGCCCGAGTCGATCGCGGCCACGATTGTTGCTCTCACGGCTGACCTGGCAAAGGCCAGCGCTGCCGAAAAGAACGCGGCGGCGATGGAGGCCGAGCGCGCGGCGCTGGAGGACGCCCAGGCCAAGCAACGTCTGGCACTGGGGCAGGTCCGGGAGGATCAGCGAGCGCTGACCGAACGTACCGCAAGCGCCAGCCAGATGCTCGGGGCCGATACCGCGCGCGTCTCCGACGCGCGCGGGGAATTCCCCAGCGTTCATGACCGCCAGGCCGCGCTTGGCCGGCAGCGCGAACAGCTCAGCAGCTTGCGCGCAGTGGCAACGACGGCGGCATCTGCGGCCCGCTCGCTCGAAGAGGCCCGCGCCGCGGCGTCCGAGGCGCTCGCTGCCGCGCACGTCACCGCCGCGCAGGCCCGCGCAAGCCACCTCCCCCGTCCCACGCTCACAGCGCTGAAGAAGGAGGTAGAGGACCACGCGGCCCAGTGCGCAAGCATCGAAGGCCAACTGGCCAGCGAACGGCTGCAGGTTGAGGGCCAGGAGGTGGACCTGGAGGCCGCCCGGCGAGCCGATGCCGCCGCGCGGGAGGCGGTCTCCCAGGCCAACCGTGCCGAGGCGATCGCCTCACAGCGGATGACCGCCTCGAATGGGCACCTCGCTCGGCTACACGCCGCCCATCGGGACTGGAAGAGGATCAGCGATGCGGCCGGGCCGGCCGCCCGGCTGGCGGATCTGGCGAACGCCGGGTCGATGTCGCTCAGCCGCGTCAAGCTCACGGTGTGGGTGCTTCTGCGCCGCTTCGAGCAGATCGTCGAGCGAGCCAACGAGCACCTCGCCCGCTTCTCCTTCGGCCGCTACGAGCTACGCCGGGCCGACGAGGGGCGCGGGGAGCTTAAGTCGGGCCTCGGGCTCGAGGTGGTCCATCACGACTCCGGCCCTGGCGGCGACCACGTCCGCTCCCCCGGCACCCTCTCGGGCGGCGAGACCTTCTACACCTCGCTCGCCCTCGCGCTCGCACTGTCCGAAGTGGTGCAGGCGGAGAACGGCGGGATCCGCATTGACACGCTCTTGATCGACGAGGGCTTCGGCAGCCTGTCGAGCGACTACCTGCAAACGGTCATGGACACACTCGGGCAGCTGCGAGCGGACGGGCGCACGGTGGGCGTGGTCTCCCACGTGGAGGAACTCAAGGCCATGATCCCCGATCGGGTCACGGTCAAGCCGCTCGGCGGCGGGGGTTCCACGATGAGCGTCTCCGCGTAGGCCGGTCGCGGAGCATGAACCCTTCCCGGTTCTGACTCGCGGTCCCACCCGGCAGGCGCAAAACCCGGGCCCTAGGCGCCCGGCTCGACCAGTGCGCCTGCCTCAAGTTCGGCGGCCAGGTCGGCGCGCTCGATGACGTCGTACCAGAGCAGGTCGATGTCACCGGTTGCCGCGAAGGCCGCCTCCTCACCGGCGATGGCACGGGAGACGAGCTCCTCGTATCCCGGTTCATCCACGAGGATGGTCTCCACGTCCCCCCACTCCACGGAAGCGGTGAGCCGGCGGGCAGTGGGGAGCTCGGCCGCGTGCTCTAGCGCACGGCCGGGCACCTCGGCCACGCACACCATCCGGCGGCGCGCCTGACGGCCGGCAAGCAGGCGGAGCGAGTCGTCAGCGGCGGCAAGGGTGGCGATCATTTCCCATCCCTCGTCGTCCTCGCGTGGCACGGCCCGCTTGAGTTCGGGTGTGACGGCGTGAACCAGCCGGGGCTCGATGGCCGCGGCGAGATCCTCGGGCGTGAGCGGAATGTAGATGCGCATAGACACATTCTAAACCGCCGCGCCCGCTGACGCGCTCGCCTGATGCCCCCGCCGCTATGCGCCCGCGGCGCCGATGACCTCCCACAGGGCCCGCACGTCCTTGGCATAGCCAGAACGCGGGTAGGTACCCACCATGTCGCGGGCCTGGAGCTCGCAGCGTTCGAGGCGCCGCCGATCAGCGCGCAGGAAGTGAATCGGCACGGGTGCGTCGGCGAGGAGCGAGAGGACCTTCGCCTTACCGTCCACGCCCAGTCCGTGCTCGGAGAGGAGGACCACCCCGTGGTGCTCGCCAAGCCTGTCACTGCCCAGGGCGTCGAGGTGTTCGAGGAAGCGCCGCAACCCCACGGGCGTGCCGGCGCCCACGTGCACCACCACGTCCGCCGCCTCCACGGCCGAGCGGGTGGCGGCGTGGCGGTCCTCGCGGGAGGGCCGCGCCTCCATCCCACCGGAAAGGTCCACGATCACCGCGTCCGCGGATGCGGCGAGCGGCTCCCACATGCGCTCGACCACCACCCGGGGCAACTCCCTCCAGCGCTCGCCAGTATTAAGGCCGGCAAGTAGGCGGCCAGGCTTATCAGCCCCGCGCCCGGGCAGCTCCACCAGCACCGCGTCGATGAGCTCGGCCGGGTCCTTGCCCCGCTCGATGTGCCGGGCGAGGGCCACGATGGCAGACGTCTCCTCCAGCCCGTAGAGCTGGGACAGGCTGGGGCGGTGGGTGTCGGCGTCGACCACCACGACGTTCGGGGCAACCGCCGCGAGGTCTCGCACGAGCGCCGATCGCCCCACGCTCCCGCCCGGCCCCCACACGGCGATGATCCGGCCCCGCCGCATCGGTGCCGCCACGGGTTCAACGGGCGTGGACCCGCGCACGAAGTCCACCATCTCCGACTCGGCCACGGGCACCGCGCCGAGCGCGTTGATGGCCGTGACCGGCCGGAAGGACGGCACCACACCCACGCGCGCGCCGGCGGCGGCGAGCCGGGTGACGGCCGAGAGGTCGAGCGCGGGATCGTCGCCCAGCAACACGATCTTGCCCAGGTTGGCCTCAACCCCGGCGATGACCTCGGCCAGGTCGGCACACCGGCGGGCGATGCGGACCTCCTCGCCGAACGCCGCCAGGCCGCGCACCACCTGCTCCTCAAGCTGGGCGGGCAAACATAGGAGGATCATTGGCCGGCCTTCCCCACGAGCACCAGCCCGTCCTGGGTGCCGAGCACCTCGAGGATCCCGGGCACGTCGGCTGGCGCCACCCGGATCTGGGCGGCGGTCTGCGAGCCCACGCCCCCGACCTCCACGGAAACGATCACCGCGCCCTGCGCGATGAGCCTCGCCCCCGAGGCCGTGTTGATGGTCGCGTTCTGCACGCGCCACACATCCACCTGCGACCCCACCCCCACGCTCGAGGCGGGCGCCACGAGCAGCGGGATGGTCACGTCGGCAAGCGCGCCTGGCTGGCCGAGGGCGGAGGTCGGGAGAAGATCGCCGGGCTGAAGAGCGTGAGTTGCCACGGCGCCGTCGGGAATCTGCCCGCTCCTCACGTACTCGGCCCCCACGCGCTCGGGCAGCTCCACCACTGTGAACTGGCTCTCACTTAGCACACTACCCTCCGCGACCGGGGCGCTCGCGCGCAGTAACGGGACAGAGGATTCCCCACCCAGCACGACCGAGCCCGCGAGCCCGCCACTCGCAATGAGAAGCACTCCAATGGCCAGCCGCGGATCCTTCCACGGTAGATATTTCGATATCGTCATGGCTCAACCGTTGCATATTTCGCGAAAATCGTTCACAGTTTTCCACAGGACTTAACACCCGTGTACAGTTCAAGCGTCGGTCGCTAGTAGATGGGACACTCTAGCTATGTCTAGGTTTCTAACAATCGCTGATGTCGCCGAGTACCTGAATGTCTCGGCCGGACAGGTACGCACGCTCATCAAGAATGGCGAACTTCCTGCCATTCAGGTAGGCGGACGCGGCCAGTGGCGCATTGAGGACGCCGTGCTCACCGAGTACGTCGAGCGCGCCTACGCGGCCACCCGAGAAAAAATCGCGTCGGGAGAGGATTTCTAAACCCCGCGGTTCACCCTCGCCTGGCTCATCACGGCTATCGCATCGATCGGAATGACGATCTGCGATAGCCGTTCCCTTTGCCCGAAATCGTAGCGGGCCTCCCACGGCTGGGCGTACGAACCGTACCGATCCCCGCCCTCCTCTTCAATCAGCAGGTGGTCGCGCCCAACGCCGACCACCCGGCCCGCCACGTTGACGTCCGGCCCGCGCAGCGCCACGTAGGTGTCCTGGAGCTGGCGCACGAACGACCCCACGCTGACCGGCAGGCCACTTCCCGGCGTCTGCGCCCAGGACACGCGGCTGAGGCTCACCACCGCCTCCGTGAGCACGATGTGCTCGTGGGTGGCGTCCGTGAGCAAGAACCAGCCCTCGCCCACCGCCTCGACGACGCCGTCGAGCACCAAGCCCCGCACGGCCACCTCGATGCTCGCTCCCACGGCACCCCGCAGGCGGTCCCCCACCGTGAGCGTGGCCCGTTCGGCGTCGGCGAGGTCGGCCACCTCTGCGTCGAGTTCGTCGCGCTCGCCTTGTTCCACTTCGGAGGCGATGGCCTCAGCAAGAATCGTCCAATCCATAGGCACAGGCTACGGCCGGTCGCCCGCGAGCGCTCCACTTTCCACACCGTCGCGCATCTCACCCTTCGACTTACCGGGTATACCCACTCGCGCACGCCATCAAACAGCACCAAACTCGATCACACAGCATCAAACAACACCAAACAGCATCATTGGAGTCGACATGAACCCGTCCCACACCGGCGCACCCCAGCAGGACCTGGAGGCCGTGCTCGTCGCCGCGTCCGCCGTGGCAATCGCGCTCGTGGTCCTGTGGTATCTCATCGCCGCGCTCGCACTCCTTCGCGCCTCCCGCTCCGGAAGCCGCACCCTGCGCGCACGGGTCGCCCGTTGGGGTCCGCCGATCCTCAAGGGCATCGCCGCCGCCGGGCTTGCCGGCAGCTTCATCGCTCCCGCCTCCGCCGACGTCGATCTCAGCTGGGGCGCTCCCCTGCCCTCCGCGAGCACGCTCTACGAGCCGGCCGGACCCATTCACGACGCCGACCCCGCCGTCGCGTCCGAAACCGCGGTCGCGCCCCTACCGGAGGCCGGACCAGTCGCCGCCGCCGAAGCACCTCGCATCGGCAAGCCGCTCCACGACGCCGCCCTCGCAGCCACGCGCGAGTCGGCGCCGATCGCCAGGGTCGATCATACAGCGGGAGCCACGCTCATCTCGGAACGCACCCACATCGTGGAAGCCGGGGATTGCCTGTGGTCGATCGCCAGGGACTACTACTCCCCCTCGAACGACTCCGAGTTGGCCGACATCGTGCTCGACCTCTACCTCGCTAACAAGGGCGTCATCGGCGACGACCCGAACCTCATCCGTCCCGGCCAAATCATCACACTTCCCTAAGGACACCCCATGAGCCAAGCACTACTCGATCACAAGGTCCACGTCGCCCCTCCCCCGCCGCCACCGCGCCAGCTCCCGAAGAGCTACCCAGGCCGGTCCTCGCAGTCCCTGCCTGCGCCCTCCAACGGCGAGGGCTTCGACCGCGCAGCCTTCACCTCGCCACGCATCGACAGGCTCATGTACAACGGCGAATCGGGCAAGACCACCGAGAAGCTCACCCCGCCGGACCGCTTCGCCGCCCGCGTGGTCGGCCAGTCCATCGAGGTCCTCATGGGCCACCGGCCCGCCCGCCAGCTCCAGACTTGGATGCACCCCGACGTCTACGAGGCCCTCACCCGCCGCGCCGGCCTCGCCCAGCGCGTGCTCGGCCGGGCCGAGAAGTGCATGCCGCCGCGCATCAAGCGTGTGCGGGTGTGCGAGCCGCGCGACGGGGTCGCCGAGGTCTCGCTCGTCGTTTTCGACGGCAAACGCACCCGCGCGGCGGCCGCCCGGCTCGAGGTGCGCCGCGGCCGGTGGCACGTGACCGCCCTCGAGATCATCTAAGTGGGGCCCGGCCACCCCCGCGGGCCCCTGCCAACGAACTCGCGAGCAACGATTGAAATAAACTGGACGATTTCGGGCCGATCTTCTTATATGAGGAGATCACCCGGAAATCGTCCAGTTTCTTTTAACGCACCTATCCAACGTGGCCCGGTAGCGTCCGCCACCGGGCCGCGCCACCCGCGGGCTCCTACTTGCGCCGCTTGGCCGCACGCCGCTGGGCGCGATTCATCCCCGCGTACGGGTCCGCCTCGCCACCTTGCTGGCCCTGGCCCTGTGTCACAGCGTTGCCGAACGTGCCCACCGGAGGCTTGTTGCCCGCCGCCGGTCCACGCTGGGCCGCGGGACCGCTCTGACCGGCTGACGAGGAATAGGACAGCTTCTGCGACTCGGGCCGCTTGATGCCCAGGATCTTCTCGGTCGACTGCTGCGGCTGCACGGGAGCCTTCTGGCCGATGAAACCGCCCTCACCGGCAGCGAGCGCCGCCTTCGCGGACTCCAACGCCTCGCGGGCCATCCGCTCGGAGGGCAGTTCGAAGTTCAGCAGGTGACGCACCGTCTCCTCGCGGATCGAGTCATTCATCTGCTGGAACATGTGGTAGCCCTCCTGCTTGTATTCGACAAGCGGGTCGCGCTGGGCCATCGCGCGCAGGCCGATGCCTTCCTTAAGGTAGTCCATCTCGTACAGGTGCTCGCGCCACTTGCGATCCAGCACGGTCAGCAGCACCTCGCGCTCCACGTTGCGCATCTGCTCAGAGCCCAGCTCCTCCTCGCGCTCGTGGTAGATCGTCTCCACGTCCTCCAGGATCTCGTCACGCACCGTGCTCCGGCTCAGCTCGCGCTGGTCGCCGCCGTGAGCCTCGATGAGCTCCTCGTCTGTGAACGACGGGCGGTAGATGCCCTTCACGTCCATCCACAGCGCGTGCATGTCCCACTCGTCGGCCGAACCGACCGTGTGGCTGCCCACGACGTCGTCAACCACGAAGGTGATGAACGAGCTGATCTGGTCCTCCACGTCCTCACCCTCGAGAATGCGCCGGCGCTCGGCGTAGACGGTGGAGCGCTGCTCGTTCATCACGTCGTCATACTTCAGCACATTCTTGCGCATCTCGGCGTTGCGCGCCTCGATCTGGGTCTGGGCGCGCTCGATCGCGGTGCTCAGGATCTTGAAGTCGAGCACCTCGTCCTCCGGGCCGTTCTTGAAGCGGTCCGTGGCGCGCGTGTTGCCGAACAGGCGCATGAGGTCGTCGTCGAGTGAGAGGTAGAACCGCGACTCGCCCGGGTCGCCCTGACGCCCTGATCGTCCGCGCAGCTGGTTGTCAATGCGGCGCGATTCGTGGCGCTCCGAGCCGAGCACGTACAGGCCGCCCAGCTCCACCACCTCGTCGTGCTCCTTGGCCACGGCCGCCTTGGCCTCGGCCAGCACCTCGGGCCACACCTTCTCGTACTCCTCGGCGTCCTCCTCCGGGTCCAGCCCACGCTTGGCCATGAGGTCCACCGCGATGTGCTCGGCGTTTCCGCCGAGCATGATGTCGGTGCCTCGACCAGCCATGTTGGTCGCCACCGTGACGGCGCCCTTGCGGCCCGCCATCGCCACCACCGCTGCCTCGCGCTCGTGCTGCTTAGCATTGAGCACCTCGTGCGGCACGTGCGCCTTCTTCAGCAGGGCCGACAGCTTCTCCGAGTTCTCCACCGACGCCGTACCCACCAGCACCGGCTGGCCCGTGGCAAACCGCTCCTTGATGTCCTCCACGATCGCCGCGAACTTGCCGCGCTCCGTGGGGTAGACCAGGTCCGTGTGGTCAACGCGCCGCATCGGACGGTTGGTCGGAATCGGCACCACGCCGATGTCGTAGGTGGAGGCGAACTCCTCCGCCTCGGTCTCTGCCGTGCCCGTCATGCCCGACAGCTTGTCGTACAGGCGGAAATAGTTCTGCAGCGTGATCGTGGCCAGCGTCTGGTTCTCGGCCTTGATCGCCACGCCCTCCTTCGCCTCGATCGCCTGGTGCATGCCCTCGTTGTAGCGGCGCCCGGGCAGCACGCGGCCCGTGTGCTCGTCCACAATCAGCACCTCGCCGTCGGCCACGATGTAATCCTGGTCGCGTGCGAACAGCTCCTTGGCCTTGATCGCGTTGTTGAGGTAGCCAATCAGCGGGGTGTTGACCGACTCGTACAGGTTGTCGATCCCCAGTATGTCCTCAATCTTGTCAATGCCCGGTTCGAGCACGCCCACGGTGCGCTTCTTCTCATCGACCTCGTAGTCAATATCGCGCTTGAGCGAGCCCACCGCCTGGGAGAACATCGTGTACCACTTGTTCGCATCCCCCTCGGCCGGGCCCGAAATGATAAGCGGGGTACGCGCCTCGTCAATGAGGATCGAGTCCACCTCGTCCACGATCGCGAAGTTGTGCTCACGCTGGACCAGGTTGTCCAGGCTCATCGCCATGTTATCGCGCAGGTAGTCAAAGCCGAACTCGTTGTTCGTGCCGTACGTGATGTCGCACGCGTACTGCTCGCGCCGCTGGGCCGGGCTGAGCCCCGTGGTGATGCACCCGGTGGTCATCCCGAGGTAGCGGAACACGCGGCCCATGAGTTCCGACTGGTAGGAGGCCAGGTAGTCGTTGACCGTCACCACGTGCACGCCGCGCCCCGGGATCGCGTTGAGATAGGCGGCGAGCGTGGCCACCAGAGTCTTGCCCTCACCGGTCTTCATCTCCGCGATGTTGCCCAGGTGCAAGGCGGCACCCCCCATGATCTGCACGTCGTAGTGCCGCTGGCCGAGCGTACGCACCGACGCCTCGCGCACCACCGCGAATGCCTCCGGCAGCAGGTCATCCAGGGACTCGCCCTCCTGGTAGCGCTCGCGGAATTCCGCCGTCTGAGCCTTGAGCTCCTCGTCGCTCATCTCCTTGAAGGCGTCTTCCAGCTCGTTGACTTGCCGCGTGATCCCCTCGAGCTTCTTCAGGGTTCTCCCCTCGCCTGCCCGGAGAATCTTATCGATCAGTTTGCGCACGTTTGCTCCTTTTAAGACTGCCGCCATTCTAGCCGTTCCCCGGCCCCCAGCCGCAATTGTCCGCCTCACCGTTCGCCTACGAAGAAGCGCAGGGCACGTACACCCTGCGCTTCCGTTCGCGGCCTTGACGCTTTCGCGTGTGAGCCCCCGTTACGACGACGCCGTCACGCCATACGTTCGACCATCCCGTGGGCGAACATGACCAGATAACTGTAGACTTCCCGGTCCTTGATTCCCTCCAAGTATCCCAGCGCGTCGTCCACCCATTGCCGGGCGAGCTGCCGCGTCTGGTCGACCACGTCGTGCGCCTTGAGCATGTCCACCACCGTGGCCAGCCGGTCCCCCGCCTCCAGGTTGCCTTCGGCGAGGAAGTCGAGGATCACGCGCCCGTCGTCGTCGATCGTGCCCTCCTGAGCCGCGCGCTCAAGCAGAAGCGTGGGCATGGTCGGCACGCCCTCGAGCAGGTCAGTGCCCGGAGTCTTGCCGGTGAGCTCGGGGTCGGAGACCAGATCGATGACGTCGTCGGCGATCTGGAAGGCCACGCCGATCCGTTCGCCGAACGCGGCCAGCGCCTCACTCTCCTCGTCCGGGCCGCCCGCGGCCATGACGCCGTGGTGGGCGGATGCCGCGATGAGCGAGCCCGTTTTGCCGGACAGGACCTTGAGGTGATGCTCGATCGGGTCCTCCCCCGCCTGCGGGCCCACCGTCTCGTGCAGCTGGCCCATGCACAGGCGCTCGAAAGACTCGGCGTGCATGTAGATCGCCTTCTGCCCCAGCCCGGCCACAATCTTAGACGCGCGCGAGAACAGTACGTCGCCAGCCATGATCGCCGAGGAGTTACCGAAAATGTACTGTGCTGTCGGAACGCCGCGCCGCTTGGGTGCCTCGTCCATGACGTCGTCGTGGTAGAGCGAGGCCAGGTGCGTCAGCTCCATGACCACGGCCGCGTCAACGACGTCCGGCGAATCGGGGTTCGGGCCCACCTCCGCCGCGAGCAACGTCAGCAGCGGCCGCAACCGCTTGCCGCCGGCGTCGGCGAGGTAGGAGGTGGCCGAATCGACGACGACGTCGTCCACCCGGCACGCCGATCGCAGCCGGTCTTCGACCACCTCCATGCGCGCGGCGAGCCGGCGGGCGAGCGGGTCGTCGCTGGCTAGGACATCCGTGACGCTCACGCAAACGATCCCATGATGAAGTCGAGCGCGAAGTAGGGCACCACGCCGAGCGCGATCGTGGTGATCGCGGCGATGACGATCGCGACGATCGACATGCCCTCCGACTCGACCACGGCCACCGACTCGCCCTCTGGCTCACGGAAGAACATGAGCTGGACCAAGCGGAAGTAGAACACCGCGGTCGCAGCCGAGGCCAGCACCGCCAGCACCACGAGCACGGCCAGGCCGCCCTCGATACCGGCGCGGAAGACCTCGAACTTTCCGATGAAGCCACCGGTCAGCGGGATGCCCGCGAACGACAGGAGGAAGATCGTCATCGACACGGCCAGCACCGGGTTGCGCTTGCCCAGGCCCGCCCAGCTAGAGAGCTTCGTGGCCTCGCCCAGGATGTTGCCCTGCGCGTCACGCTCGCGCACGAGCGTCACCACGCCGAACGCACCCACGGTGGCCACCGCGTAAGCCAGCAGATAGAACAGCACCGCGGGGACCGCGATGAGCGTGACCTCGGCGTTAGAAATGATGTTGATCGCCGTGACAGCAATGAGGATGAAGCCGGCGTGCGCGATCGAGGAGTAGGCCAGCAGGCGCTTGATGTCGGTCTGCACCAGACCCATGACCGTGCCGATCACGATCGTAGCGATGATAACGATCCACATGAAAATGTTGATCGAATCCCACACAGGGGCCACCAGCAGGATGAACACACGCATGAGGGCCACGAACGCGGCGGTCTTCGTGCCAGCGGCCATGAAACCGGTGATCGGCGTGGGGGCGCCCTGGTAGACATCCGGGGTCCACGCGTGGAACGGCGCGGCGCCCACCTTGAACAGCAGGCCGATGACCACCATCACGACGCCGACCGTCAGCAGCACCGGTGTCGCCAGACCCTGGCCGCGCGAGATGAGCAGCACCGGGGCCTCGATCGACAGGGAGCCGGTGGCGCCGTAGATGAGCGCCGAACCCATGAGGAAGATCGCCGAAGAGAAAGCGCCGAGGATGAAGTACTTCAGCGCGGCCTCCTGCGACAGCAGGCGCTTGCGGCGCGCGGTTGCCGACAGGACGTAGAGCGGAAGAGAGAGCACTTCGAGCGCGATGAAGAAGGTCAGCAGATCGTAGGCCGAGGTGAAGGCCATCATGCCGCCCGTGGCGAAGAGTGCCAGCGGGTAGACCTCGGTCTGCTGGCGGCCAAGCCGGCTAAACTCTCGCTCCTCCGACGAACCCGGGCGGGTGGCGGCGGCCGCCGCGAACGCGCCCTCGCGGGTCTGCGTGCGGTCGGCGATCACCAGGAAGGACAGGAGCGCACCGACCACGATGACCACCTGCGCGATGAGCGACATCGCGTCCTCCACGAGGCTGACCGCCACCGTGCCGTCGGCGTGGATTGCTAGGGCCAGCGGCTGCACCGTGGAGCCATCGGCCTGGGTCTCCGTCCAGCGCCACACGAGCACCACCAGGGCGGCGGCGAGCGCGGCGAGCGACAGGGTCACCTGCACGGCGCGGCGAGCGCGGCGGGGCACGAACGCCTCAAAGAGGGTGCCCAGCACGGCCGATCCGAGGACGATCAACAGTGGCAGGACTGCCATCCATTGAATTTCGAGATTCACTTGGTGCTCCCTTCAGCGGTGACCATCAGCGTGGATGCGTACTGCTCGGCCACGGGGTTGACGGCGTCGAGTGCGATGGACGGGAAGAAGCCGAGGACGAGCATGGCCGCGATCAGCAGGCCCATGACCGTCTTCTCGCGCCCGCCCAGGTCCGCCACCTGCTCCTCCGGCTTCGGGCCGGTAAAGACCCGCTGGTACGGCAGAAGGATGTAGAGCGCGGCGAGCACGACGCCGACGACGCCGATGAGCGCCGCCCACGGTAGCACGCCGTACGTGCCCATGAGGACCATGAACTCGGGGATGAAGCCCGACAGGCCCGGCAGGGCGATCGTGGCAAGGCCCGAGATCATGAACGTGCCGGCCAGGATCGGGGTGACGCGCTGCCAGCCGCCGTAGCGAGAAATGAGGTGGGAGCCCCCGCGTTCGCCGAGGAAGCCCACAATGAGGAACAGGCCCGCGGTACCAATACCGTGCGCCACCATGTACAGGATCGCGCCGGCCATCGCGATCGATGAGCCGGAGAAGATACCCATGACCATGAAACCGAAGTGGGACACCGAGGTGAACGCCACGAGGCGCATGAGGTTGTCCGAGGCGATCGCCATGAGCGCACCCCAGATGATCGACACGAGCGCGAAGCCGATGATCACCGGCGCGGCCGCGGCGGCGGCGTCGGGGAACAGCGGCAGGCAGATCGCGATCATGCCGAACGTACCCATCTTGTCCAGGATGCCCACCAGCAAGGTGGAGGTGCCTGCGGGGGCCTCCTCCGTGGCGTCGGGCAGCCAGGTGTGGACCGGCCACATCGGGGCCTTGATCGCGAACGCGATGAAGAAGGCGAGGAAGATCCATATCTGCGCCGCAGCCGACATCTGCGAGCCCGCAGCAAGGTTATCGATCATGAAGCCGCCCGAGCCGCCCGGCCCGTAGGCGTAGACCGCGATGACGCCCACCAGCATGATGAGGCCGCCGGCGAGCGAGTAGATGAGGAACTTCATCGCGGCCTTGCCGCGCCTCTCCCCCTTGCCGTAGCGGCCGATCATGAAGAAGATCGGCAGGATCATGAGCTCGAACAGCACGTAGAACAGGAACAGGTCACGCGCGGCGAACAGGCCGATGATGATCGCCTCAAGGGCGAGGATCCAGGCGAGGTAGCCACCCTGCCGGTCGTCGTCGACCTCGGTCCACGACGCGAGGATGACCACCGGCACGAGGAACACGGACAGCGCGAGCATGACCGCGCCCATTCCGTTGATGCCCCACGCGAGCGACACGCCAATCTGCGGAATCCACGAGTAGGTCTCGGCTAGCTGGACGCGCGCCGAGCTCGCCACCTCGAACTCCGAGATCATCGCGCCAACGAAAACGCCGGCCACGAGGAGGGACACGCCCAGCGCCACCGGGCGGGCCGCCGAACGCAGCGGCTTGACCAGCCACAGCGCGAGCGCGCCCAGCAGGGCGAGCCCGATCATCACTGTGATCCAGGGGAAGCCAGCTTCGGAAACAGTTTGCAATTGCATACCTCTTGTCCTCCTAGAGCGCGGCCGCGACGACGACGATGAGCGCCAGGACCAGGCCGATGGTGATGTAGCTGGCGTAGTTACGGGCGTAACCGGTCTGGAACTTGCCCACGACCGATCCGACGGACGGCAGCTTGGCAACCCCGCGGACCAGGCCGTCCACCACGCCGCGGTCGAGCGCGTCGGTGCCTGCCACGAGCGCGAGGCCGGGGTTCATGAACAGGCCCTCGTTGATCTGATCCTGGTAGAGATCCACGCGCGCGGCGCGGGTCAGGCCGTTGCCCACCGGTGCTGCCTTGGGCATCGGGGTGGCCACGTACATCTTCCAGGCGAGCCCGACGCCGATCGCCACGATGGCGAGCGTGACGCCCGTGATGACCGGGACCGGCAAGACCGGCTCCTCGTGGGCGACGTGGCCGATCGCCGGCTCAAGCCAGGTGAGGAAGCCCGTGTAGTTGAGGACCGCGCCAAGGCCGAGGGAGCCGAGGGCGAGCAGCGCCATCGGGATCCACATGAGCGGCGACGGATCGTGCGGGTGCTTGGCGTCCGGGCCTTCCTTCGCCCAGCGCTCCTCCCCCAGGAAGATCCCGAAGAACAGGCGCGACATGTAGAAGGCGGTAAGCCCCGCCACGAGCACGGTGATCGTGCCAAAGATCCACGGAAGCGCGCCCTCGCCCGTGAACGCGATCTCGATGATCTTGTCCTTCGAGTAGAAACCGGACAGCAGCGGGAAGCCGATGATCGCCAGGTAGCCGGCGAAGAACGTGTAGAACGTGATTTTCATGTGCTTAGCCAGGCCACCGAAGCCGCGGATGTTGACCTCGTCGTTCATGCCGTGCATGACAGCGCCGGCACCAAGGAACATGTTGGCCTTGAAAAAGCCGTGAGTGACGAGGTGGAAGATCGCGAAGCCAGCACCCACCGGGCCGAGGCCCGCCGCCAGCATCATGTAGCCGATCTGCGACATGGTGGAGGCCGCGAGGACCTTCTTCATGTCGTCCTTCGCCGCACCGACGATCGCGCCGAAGACGAGCGTGATGAGGCCGATGAGGGCCACGAGCAGAGCGGCAGTGGGCGCGGCCTGGTAGACGGCGCCGGAGCGAACCATGAGGTAGACACCGGCGGTCACCATCGTGGCGGCGTGGATGAGGGCCGAGACCGGGGTCGGGCCCGCCATCGCGTCCCCCAGCCATGCCTGCAGCGGGAACTGCGCCGACTTACCGCAGGCGGCCAACAGGAGGAATACCCCGATGAACGCGGCCGTGCCCTCGGAAACGCCAGCCACACCGGCCGACACGTCGGTGAACTTCACCGAACCGAAGCTCGCCACCATCGCCATCATCGCGATCAGCATGCCCAGGTCGCCCACACGGTTCATGACGAACGCCTTCTTACCGGCGGTGGCGTACTCGGGCACGTGGTTCCAGAACGAGATGAGAAGGTAGGACGCCAGGCCCACGCCTTCCCAACCGAAGAACAGCACCACGTAGGAGTTGCCCAGGACGAGCAGTAGCATCGCTGCCACGAACAGGTTGAGGTAGGCGAAGAAACGACGCCGGGCCGGATCGTGCTCCATGTAGGACACGGAGTAGATGTGGATGAGGGTGCCCACGAAGGTCACGAGCAGGACGAACGTGATCGACAGCGGGTCGACCCGCGTGCCGAAGTCCACCGCGAAGTTACCCACCGCGGGGATCCACTCATACAGCGTGGTCTCGACCACGCGCGCGCTCGCGTCCATCCCCAGCAGTTGCAGGGCGGCGGCGGCGCCGATGACGAACGACGCCGTGGAGGCGAGGATCGCCAGCCAGTGGCCCCACGCGTCAGCAGCCTTGCCTGCCAGGAGGAGGATCGCGAAGCTGACAAGCGGGATGGCCACGGCCAGCCAGATGAGGCTCGCCGCGCCCGTCGCGCTTGCGACAGCCACGGTGCTTTCCGCAAAAATGCTAGTCAATGCTCGCACCTGCCTAGTTCTTCATGAGGTTGGCGCCGTCCAACGACGCCGTCCTGCGAGTACGGAATATGGACACGATGATCGCCAGGCCCACCACGACCTCGGCGGCAGCCACCACCATGACGAAGAAGGCGAAGACCTGCCCCTCAAGGTTGCCCCACATGCGGGAGAAGGTGATGAGCACCAGGTTGCACGAGTTGAGCATGATCTCAACGCCGAGCAGGGCGATGACGCCGTTGCGGCGGGTGAGGACGGTCGCGCCGCCCACCACGAAGAGGATGATCGCGAGGACCACGTAGTACATCAGATCCATGGCTTACTCCTCCGTCTTATCCGTCAGCTCGGCAGTGGTCTCGGCCGCGTCAGCGACCTCCCTGGCGCTCGGCACATCCGCTCCGCTCTCAAGCTGCTCGAGGCGGGCCAGGGCGGCGTCGTGATCGGGGGCGAGCTCGCCGGGCATGCCCGCGAGGGTCGCGCGGCCGGTGACGCCGTACGTTGACGGGCCGGAGACGCCGGTCCCAGTGGCGATGCGTTCCACGGTGGCCGGCGAGATCTGGCCGACCGTGCGCATCTGGCCACGCACCTGCAGCACGCGGTTGACCGACAGATCGAGCGGCTGGCCGTAGGCGGTCAGGCCCGGGTTGGCCGACGAGTTCGACTCGGCGTAGACGCCCGGGTTCGGCTTGTTGCCGATGTGGCGCCCGTCCGTGACGAAGTCGCGTACGCCCTGGTGGGCGCGGTCTTCCTGCGTGATCGGATCGTGGATGCGATCACGGTGCGTCAGCGTCATCGCGCCAAGCGCGGCCACGATGAGGAGCGTGCCGGTGAGCTCAAGGGTGAGGATGTGGTTGGTGAAGATCGACTGCGCGACTCCGACGGGGTTGCCGTTCGCGTTCGCGGCTGCAAGGCCAACCGCGGCCGGGTTCGCCGCGCCGAGCACGACGCCAATGAGGATCCCGGCCACGCCAATCCCGCCCACGATCGCCACCGGGCGCTGGGCCTTCAGTGTCTCGTGTGTAGAATCGGAGGAATCCACGCCGATGAGCATGAGCACGAACAGGAACATCATGAGGATGGCACCCGTGTAGACCACCACCTGGGCCACGCCCATGAAGGGCGCCTCCAGCGCGGTGTAGAGCACGGCCAGGCCGACCATGATGAAGATGACGGAAACGACCGAGTAGACGGCCTTGCGCGCAATGAGCAGTCCGTAGACGGCGAGCGCGACCATCGCCACCGCCATGAGGGCGAAGATGATCGTCTCACCGAGCGAAATCTCAAGAGGCTGGGTGGGCATTATTGTGCGACCTCAGCTTTCTGGGTGGCCCGCGCCGTGGAGAGGGAGGGATCGTCGGGTCGGTTGTCCTTAACCCAGTCGATCTGCTCCTGCGTGGGCCCGGTAATAGTTCCCTGGTAGTAGTCGGCGTCCGTCGTGCCCTCCACCATCGGGTGCGGCGGGTTGAGCATGCCCTCGGCGAGCGGAACGAGGAGCTGGTGCTTCTCGTAAATCATGTCCTCGCGGGTGGGGCCTGCAATCTCGTAGTCGTTCGACATCGTCAGCGCACGCGTGGGGCACGCCTGGATGCAGTACGCGCAGAAAATGCAACGCAGGTAGTTGACCTGGTAGACGCGGCCGTAGCGCTCGCCCGGCGAGTACTGCGCCCCCGGGGTGTTCGCCGCGGCCTCGACGTAGATAGCGTCCGCCGGACAGGCCCAGGCGCACAGCTCACAGCCGATGCACTTTTCCAGCCCGTCCGCGTAGCGGTTGAGCTTGTGCAGGCCGTGGTAGCGCGGGCGGGTGGGGACCTTCTTGAAGGGGTACTCCTCCGTGACCGTGGGGCGGAAGATGGTCGAGAACGTCACGCCAAATCCGGCCACCGGCGCGAAGAAGTTGCCGATCGGGCCCTTCTTCGTGGGGCTGTAGAGCGCCGGATCCGGCTGCTCGAAGCGCGGAGCGTTGGTGTCTTCAGACATTTAGGCCTCCTCAATGGTCTGCGTGTCGATCGTCGCACGGCCACGCGCACGCGGCGACGGCGGAAGGTGCTGGCCGGGAAGCGGCGGAACGGGGTAGCCGTTCTCGAAGCCGTCGAACTCCTCCGACTCGCGCTCCGCGATGATCTCCTGCTGGGTCTTCTTCACCGTGTCATCACCGAAAGCCCAGATCAGCAGGATGAGCGAGTAGCCGACGGCGAGGATCGTGAGCACGGGGACCATGTTGATCCGCACCACCATGTTGATGCCGACCACGATCATGACGATCGCCAGCCAGCCGAGGGCTGCGGGGATGAGGCCCTTCCAGCCCAGGTGCATGAACTGGTCGTAGCGGAAGCGCAGCAGCGTGCCGCGCACCCAGACGAACAGGGCCATGAAGGTCCACATCTTCGCCACGAAGATGAGCACCGGGAACCAGCCCACGTTCGGGTCCCCGCCCCACAAGCCGAACAGCGAGGTGAGGATCGGGCCCGAGCGGTAGCCGCCGAAGAACAGGGTGGTGACCAGCATCGACATGTTGAGCATGTTGACGTACTCGGCCAGGTAGAACCAGCCGAATTTCATGGAGGAATACTCCAGGTGCGCGCCAGCCACGATCTCGCCCTCGGCCTCGGTGAGGTCAAAGGGGAGGCGGTTGGTGCCGCCGAACATCGTCACCAGGAAGATGAGGAAGGCCGGCATGAGCAAGATGACGTTCCACAGACTGGTCTGGGCCTCGACGATGCCCGAGGTGGACATCGTGGCGGCCGTGATGAAGATCGTCACGAGCGACAGGCCCTCGGCCAGCTCGTATGAAATCATCTGGGTAGCCGCGCGGACCGAGCCGTACAGCGGCAGGGTGGACTTCGCGGACCAGCCGCCAAGCACCAGGCCATATTCGCCGAGCGCCGCGGCGGCCAGTACGAAGAGCATCGCCACCGGGGAGTCGGCCAACTGTAGCGGGGTGTGGATGCCGAACATCGACACGCCCGGGCCCACCGGGAGCACGGCCATAACCACGAACGCACACGTTGCCGAGATGGCCGGCGCGATCGCGTAAATGACCTTATCGGCGCCCGCCAGCCAGAAGTCTTCCTTCAGGATCAGCTTGATGGCGTCCGGGAAGGACTGGCCAAGGCCGAGCGGACCAACCGTGTTCGGGCCGAGGCGGTTTTGCATCTTGGCGATCAGCCGGCGCTCAAACCACAGCGCGAAGATCACGGAGAAAATGAGGAAGACGACGATCGCGACCGCCTTGATCACCCAGATCCACCACGTGTCTTGCGAGAAGTCTGCGGCGACTCCGCCAACGGTATAGAGATTCACTTCGTTACCTCCGATTGAATCGTGACGAGGTCGCCTGGCCGGCTTCCGAGCGTGGCGATGGCGCAACCGACAGCGTTTTGCGGGACCCACACCACGGCGTCGGGCATGTCGACCACCGCGACGTCGAGGCTCAGCGAGCCCGCCGGGCCGGTGATCTTCACCGCGCCGGTGACGCCGGCCTTCTTCGCGGTGGCGGGGCTCATGACCGCCACGGGCTTGCGGGCCGTCTTGGCCAGGTGGGGCTCGCCGCTTAGCAGCGCGCCCGCGTCAATCATCTGCTTCCAGGAGGCGAGCACGGCCTGACCCGCGCCCACGGTGGGGGCGGGAGCCGGGGCCTCGTTCGGCAGCTCGGCGCGCGTGCCGTCCCAGCGGCGCAGCTCGGCCATTTCCTCGACGACGGCCTTGAGGGTCTCCAGCCCGAGGTCGACACCCATCTCGGTGGCGAGCTCGGTCAGGACCTTGCGGTCGGCGAGGGCCTTGGACACGATGGTCTGCCCGAAGGGGCGCAGGCGGCCTTCCCAGTTGACGAACGTGCCGCCCTTTTCGGCCGTGGGGGCCACGGGCAGGACGACGTCGGCAAGCGCGGTGGTCTCGGTGTCGCGCACCTCAAGCTGGACCACGAACACGTTGCGCAGGGCATCGGCGGCGCCGGCCGGCAGGTCGGCCAGCTCCACGCCCGCGAGCACGATCGCGCCGAGCTCGCCCGCCGCGGCCGCGGCCAGGATTTGCTCGGTGTGGCGGCCCGGGGTGGCGGGGAGCGAGTCCACGCCCCACACGGCCGCCGTGTCGATGCGGGCGCCGGCGTCGGACACGAGGCGACCGCCCGGTAGCAGGTTCGGCATGGCGCCGGCGTCCACGGCACCGCGGTCGCCCGCTCGGCGCGGGATCCACGCGAGGCGCGCGCCCGTGCGCTCGGCCAGGCGGACGGCTGCGGACAGCGCGCCCGGGGTGTCGGCCGCGCGCTCACCCACGAGGATGATGGAGCCGGCGGCGGAAAGATCAGCGAACGCCTCGCCGAAGCCCTCAGCGCCGCCCGCGGCGATCGCGTCGAGCACCTCGGCCTCCGTACCCGGCACCGCCGGCAGGAAGCGAGCGTTCATCTTCGACGTGCCCAGCGTCTTGTAGGCGGAGACCACCGTGACCGCCGTGGTCTTCGCCAGAACGCCCTTGCGAAGGCGCAAGAAGACCGAGCCGATCTCGTCCTCGGCCTCCAGGCCCACCGTGAGAACGTGCCCGGCATGCTCGATGTCGGCGTAGGTGACGCCGAGCTCGGTGCCGGCCACGTGCGCCGCGAGGAACTGGTCCTCCTCGGCGCTGCCGCGGCGGGTGCGGAAGTCGATATCGTTCGTGCCGAGCGCCACGCGGGCGAACTTGGAATACGCGTAGGCATCCTCGAGGGCCAGGCGGCCGCCGGTGATGACGCCGACGCCCTTGGCCTTCGCCGCATTCAGCCCATCGGCGGCGGCCTCAAGGGCCTCGAACCACGAGATCGGGCCCTCCTCCCCCGCGATGCGCGGGTAGGTGAGGCGATCCGGGCCGGTCTGCCAGCGGAAGGCGAAGCGGTCCTTGTCCGTGATCCACGATTCGTTGACGTCCATGTCCTCCTGGGCCATGCGCCGCACCACGGTACCGCGGCGGTAGTCGACGCGAATGGCGGAGCCGGAGGCGTCGTGCTCTGTAACCGAGGGCACGGAGACCAGGTCGAACGGGCGGGCGCGGAAGCGGTAGGCCGCCGACGTCAGCGCGCCCACCGGGCAGATCTGGATGACGTTGCCGGAGAAGTAGGAGGAGAACGGCTTGCCCGTCACGTCCATCTCACCCACGGCCACCGGGCCGGCCGAGAAGCCGACCTCGCGGCCCGAATCGCCGTCCGGGCCCGAGTAATCGTTGAGCACGTCCGGGGCGTGGCCGCCCTCGACCGCGAAGTCGAGGACCGAGGCGTCGAAGTTACCGATCTGCGAGCCGTGCAGGCCGTGGACCTCGCGCCCGGCCGAACCGCCGCCGCGGCCCTGAAGCTGGATGAAGGCGTCGCCCGCAATCTGCGTGGAGAAACGCGTGCAACGTTGGCACAGGATGCAACGGTCGCGATCAAGCAGGATCTGGGAGGACACCGAGATCGGCTTGGGATAGGTGCGCTTGATGTCAATGAAGCGCGACTCCCCGCGGCCGTCCGTCATCGCCTGGTTCTGCAGGGGGCACTCGCCGCCCTTGTCACACACCGGGCAGTCCATCGGGTGGTTGATGAGCAGGAACTCCATGACACCGTGCTGGGCCTTCTCCGCCACCTGCGAGGACGCGGCCGTGAAGACCTCCATGTTCGGCGACACCGTCACCGCGCACGCCGGCTGCGGCTTAGGCATCTTCGCCACCACGCCCTCACGGTTCGGGGTAGCCACCTCCACGAGGCACTGACGGCAGGCCGCCGCGGGCGCCAATAGCGGGTGGTCACAGAAACGCGGGATGTGCACGCCGATCTTCTCGGCGGCGCGAATGATCAGCGTCCCCTTCGGAACGGAGACCTCCTTGCCGTCAACCTTGATCGTGACAAGATCGACGGGTGCGTGATCAGTGGTTGTCATTGAACACCTACTTCGCGGAACAGGACGGACTTCTCAGGCGGGAAGAGCTCGGCGGCCGGCGTCGTGTAGCCAGCCTCAAACTCGGACCGGAACAGGTCAATGGCAGAACGGATCGGGGTGGCCGCCGCGTCGCCAAGCGCGCAGAAGGAACGTCCGAAAATGTTGTCGGCAATCTCGTACAGCAACTCGATCTCGCCCTCGCGGGCCTTTCCAGCCTCGAAGCGGTGCATGAGCTGGCGCATCCAGTACGTGCCCTCACGGCACGGGGTGCACTTGCCGCACGATTCGTGCTGGTAAAAGTCGGTCCACCGCGACACGACGCGGACCACCGACACGGTCTCATCGAATACCTGGATGGCGCGCGTGGCGAGCATGGAACCGGAGGCCGCCACCTCGTCGTACCCGAGCGGGACGTCCAGGTGATCGGGCGTGCACAGCGGCGCCGAGGAACCGCCCACCGCGTAGAACTTCAGCTCGTGGCCGTCGCGGATGCCGCCGGCCATCTCCAGCAGCTCGCGCATCGTGATGCCGAACGGGGCCTCGTACTGACCCGGGTTCTTCACGTGGCCGGACAGAGAAAAGATGCCGTGACCTCGGGAGTTCTTCGTATCGGCGCCCATCGCCTGGAACCAGTCAGCACCGTGGTTGATGATGCCGGGAACCGAGGCGATCGATTCGACATTGTTGACTACCGTGGGGCGGGCATACAGGCCCTCAACCGCTGGGAACGGGGGCTTCAGGCGCGGCTGGCCGCGGAAGCCCTCGAGCGAATCGAGCAACGCGGTCTCCTCACCACAGATGTAGGCGCCGGCGCCGGCGTGGACCGTGATGTCCAGGTCGTAATCGCCGTTCGGGCCCAGGCCCTTGCCCAGCAGCCCGGCCTCGCGGGCCTCGCGCACGGCAGCGAGCAGGCGGCGATAGACGTGAACGACCTCGCCGCGTAGGTAGATAAAGCCGTGGTGGCCGCCGATGGCGAGCATGCAAATCATCATGCCCTCCACCAGCAGGTGCGGGTTCGCCATGAGGAACGGGATGTCCTTACACGTGCCCGGCTCCGACTCGTCAGCGTTGACCACGAGGTAGCGCGGGCCGCCGTCGGGAGCGGGAAGGAAGGACCACTTGAGGCCCGTGGGGAAGCCTGCACCGCCACGGCCGCGCAGGCCGGAGTCCTTGATCACGTTCGTGATCGCGCCGTCTTCCTTCGTCATCTCCCAGGCCTTCTTGATCGCCTGGTAGCCGCCGTTCGCCCGGTACGTCTCGAGCGTCCAGGAGCGCTCCTTGTCCCAAGTGTCAGACAGCACCGGGGAGAGGGTTCCTGCGGGTGAAAACTCAGTCATTTCGTCTCCTCCACTGCCTTCGGCGCGGACCAGCCGTGCTCGCGGGCGATCTTCAGGCCGCGCAGCGAGGCCTCACCGGCCGCCGGGCCCTCGTCGACATGGCCGTCCTCGAAGCCGGCCAGCACGCGGGAAATCTCCTTAAAGGTGTGCACCTTCTCCGGGCCGCGCGTGGGGTGGATGTCCCTGCCCGCACGGATGTCGTCCACGATCTGCTTCGCCGACGCCGGGGTCTGGTTGTCGAAGAACTCCCAGTTGACCATGACGACGGGCGCGTAGTCGCAGCCCGCGTTGCACTCGAGTTGCTCGAGCGTGATCTTGCCGTCCTCCGTGGTCTGGTCGTGGCCCACGCCGACGTAGTCGGTGAGCTCCTCCCAGATCTGGTCGCCGCCCATGACCGCGCACAGCGCGTTGGTGCAAACGCCCACGTTGTATTCGCCGTTGGGGTGGCGCCGGTACTGCGAGTAGAAGGTGGCAACCGCGGACACCTGCGCGCGGGTCAGGCCCAGGATGTCGGCGACCAGCGTGATGCCACGCGGCGAGCAGAAACCATCCTCGGACTGCACGAGGTGCAGCAGCGGCATGATCGCCGAACGCGACTGCGGGTAGCGCGAGACGACCTCGGCGGCGTCGGCGCGAAGACGCGCCTCGACTTCTGGCGTGTAATTCGTAGCCATTAGCGGTCCACTCCTCCCATCACGGGATCGACGGCGGCCAGCGCGATGATGAGGTCAGCCAGCAGGCCACCCTCCGCCATGAGCGCCAGCGACTGCAGGTTGTTGTAGCCCGGATCGCGGAAGTGCGCGCGGTAGGGACGCGTGCCGCCATCGGAGACCAGGTGCACGCCCAGCACGCCCTTGGCGTGCTCAATGATCGAGTAGGCCTGGCCGGCCGGTACCCGGAAGCCCTCCGTGACCAGCTTGAAGTGGTGGATGAGGGATTCCATCGACTCGGTCATGATGTGACGCACGTGCTCGGGGCTGGTGCCCTGGCCGTCGGAAGCGATCGAGAGCTGGGCGGGCCAGGCGATCTTCTTGTCGTCAATCATCACCGGATCGCCGGCGGTCCTCTCCAGCTCGTCCAGCACCTGGTAGATGATGCGGATCGACTGGTAGCACTCCTCGAACTTGACCTTGATGCGGTTGTACGCATCACACTTGTCGGCCACCGGCACGTCAAACTCGTACTTCTCGTAGCCGCAGTAGGGCTGGGTCTTGCGCAGGTCCCACGGCACGCCAGCGGCGCGCACCGACGGGCCCGTCATCGACAGGGCCATGAGGGCCGACAGCGGAGAGACCGCGACGTCGACGTGGCGCTTCAAGAAGATCGGGTTCGCCATCGTCAGGTCCTGCATCTCCGAGATCGTGTTACGGATACCGGGGAGCAGTTCACGGATGTAGTCGATGCCGCCTTCGGGCAGGTCCTCCATCACGCCGCCGGGGCGGATGAACTCGTTGTTCATGCGCAGGCCGGTGATGTCCTCCATGATGCGCAGGATGTCCTCGCGCAGGCGGAAGGTTAGCGTCAGCATCGTGGTGGCGCCGAGCTCGTTACCGCCCGAGCCGATGCCCACGATGTGGGAGCTGATGCGGGTGAGTTCCATGAGCAGCACGCGGATCGCCTGGGCGCGCTCGGGGATCTGATCCTCGATGCCGAGCAGCTTCTCCACCGCCATGCAATAGCCGACCTCCTGGAAGATCGGCGCCACGTAGTCCATGCGCGTGCAGAACGCCACGCCCTGGGTCCACGTGCGGTACTCCATGTTCTTCTCGATACCGGTGTGGAGGAAGCCGGTGGCGGCGCGAACTTCGTTCACGCGCTCCCCGTCAAGCTCAACCTGGACGCGCAAAACGCCGTGCGTGGAGGGGTGGACCGGGCCGAGATTGACGACGATGTGCTCTTCGCCCAGCTCCTCAGCGTCCTTGGCGATATCGCCCCAGTCCCCGCCCACGGCCTCGTAAATCTTGGCGTTCTCCATCGACTCTTCGGTCGCTGCGCGGGTCGCGTATGTGGAATTCATTAGTTGTACTCCCTCCGTGTATCCGGCGGCGGAATAACTGCGCCCTTGTACTCAACCGGGATGCCGCCAAGCGGGTAGTCCTTGCGCTGCGGGTGGCCGACCCAGTCGTCGGGCATCGCCGAGCGTGTCAGACCCGGGTGCCCGTCAAAGATGATGCCCATGAGGTCGAACGCCTCGCGCTCGGACCAGTCATCGCCCGGGTAGACGGAGCAGATGGAGGGCATGTGCGGGTCGTCGTCGGGGCACGTGACCTCGAGGGCGATCATGCGATTGTGGGTGATGGAGAAGAAGGGGAAGTACGCGTGTAGCTCGCGGCCCTTGTCCATCGGGTAGTGCACGGCCGAGACACCGAGGCACATTTCGAAGCGCAGGTCCTGGTCGTCGCGCAAGTAGCGCGCCACGAGCGGCAGGCGCTCACGCTTGATGAAGATGACCAGCTGGCCGCGGTCCACCGAAATCTTCTCGATGACGTCACGCTCGGTCAGGCCGTCAGCCTGGGCGAGCTCGATGATGATGTCCACCCCCTCGTCGACCCAGCCGCCGTACGGGCGCGACGACGGCGGGGCGATGACGGCGACCTCTTCGTTCCCGGTAAAGCCGGTGGTGTCGCCCGTATCCTTCACGCCCCACATACCCTTGCGGGTAGCGATGACCGAACCGGCCCCAGCGTTTGGCACCATAGCGCCTTCGTGTTCACTCACGCCAGCAGTCCCTTCTTCTCTTCGACGGGGATCGCAGCAAGTGCGGCCTGCTCGGCCTTGCGCGCGATCTCCTTACGGTGTTCGCCGATCGGGCGGCCCTCAACGTGGTGCTTGCGCAGCTCGAAGATGGCGTTGATCAGCATCTCCGGGCGCGGCGGGCAGCCTGGCAGGTACACGTCCACCGGCACGAGGTGGTCGATGCCCTGCAAGATGGCGTAGTTGTTGAACATGCCGCCCGAGGAGGCGCACACGCCCATCGAGATGACCCACTTGGGCTCGGCGAGCTCGTCATAAATGTTGCGCACAACCGGGGCCATCTTGTGACTCACACGGCCGGAGACCAGCATGAGGTCTGCGTGACGCGGCGAGGCGCGGAAGACCTCCATGCCGATTCGCGAGGCGTCGTAGCGCACGGCACCGAACGACATCATCTCAATAGCGCAGCAGGCAAGGCCCATGGTGACGGGCCAAAGCGAACGGGCCTGCGCCCAGCCGCCGACGGCCTCGATACCCGTGAGGAGCTTGCCGGATGCCTTTTCTTCAATTCCCATTTATTTCACTCCCACTCCAGGCCGCCACGACGCCATTCGTAAATGAACGGGACGGTGATGAGGAAAACAAAGACGCCAATCGAGATGACACCCGCCAGCCCGAGGTAGCCGGCCGAGACCGCCCACGGGTAGAGGAAGACCACCTCGATGTCGAAAATAATGAAAGTCATGGCCGTCAAGAAGTACTTGATCGGGAAGCGGCCCTCGTGCCCCGCGTTCGGGGTGGCTTCAAGGCCGCACTCGTAGTTCGCGACCTTGACGCGGTTGTAGCGCTTGGGGCCAATGATTGCCGACACCAAAAGGCCGGCAACCGCGACCACGCCACCGGCAATGATCATCACGAGAAGCGGAACATACGAATACATCAGTCCTCCACATGTTCTTTCATCTTCGAAAAGTGGGCGCTCATGTGTGCACCACTTCTCACTTTACAGTTTTGCCCACGAAAAAATGTGCTCATGCGCGCGGCACCGCCTTCGACAGCGCCGTGATGAGACGATCCATCCAATCCCCGTCGTGGCGATCATATGAATCGGACAGGAGCTTCATCACCAGGGTCATGAGCGTGGAGCGCGGCAGGCCGTACTTGACGCACAGGTGCATGATCTCAGGGCGCTCGATGAGCGCGGCGAAGACCCGTCCCAACGTGTAGTAGCCGCCGAGCTCGGCGCCCAGCTGGCGCGGGTATTCGGCCATCACCCGGTCTTGGGCACCGAGAGGGCCGTGGGTCAGGGCCTGGGCGATCGAGTCGGCGGCCAGGCGGCCCGCCAGTAGCGCGGGCCCGATGCCCTCTCCATTGAAGGGCGAGACCATGCCGCCCGCGTCGCCCACCAGCACCAGCCCGCTCGCGTAGTGCGGCTTGCGGTTGAACGCCATGGGCAGCGCGGCGCCGCGGATCGGGCCGCGCTGGGTGTCGGCGTTCATCTGCCACTCCTCGGGGGTGTTGGCCAGCCACTGCTGGAAGACCTTGCGGTGATCGACGCCAGTGGCCTTCGCGGTGGACGACAGGGAGCCGAGCCCCACGTTGATGAGCCCGTCCCCCACGGCGAACGCCCACGCGTAGCCGGGCAGTTGCTCGGATTCACCGGGCTTGCCCGCCCACAGCTCCAGCCAGGACTCCATCATGTCGGTGCTGGCCAGCGGGGATTCGAAGTAGGTGCGGTAGGCCACGCCCATCGGGCGCATCATGTCCTTCTCCCGCCCCACCGCGATTGACAGCCGCGCGGCCACTCCCCCGGCGTCGACCACGAAGCGGGCGGAGAAGGTCATCTCCTTCTTGCGGTCGGCACTCGAGCGGGCGGTGACGCCCACGACGCGGCCGGAGGGCTCGTGGATGAGCGGGCCTGTGACCGTGACGCCCTCGCGCAGGCGGGCCCCGGAGGCCACGGCGTGGCGGATGAGCATGTGGTCGAAGTCCACGCGCCGGTTGGCGCTCCCCCATGAAGGCATGGAGGCCAGCTCGGGCCAGGGCACCTCGATCATGTGGCCGGCGCCATACGCGCGCACGCCGTAGTTGCGCACCCAGCCCTCCTCCTCGGGCAGGGAGATGCCCATGCGGATGAGTTCTGACACCGCGCGCGGGGTCAGCCCGTCGCCACAGATCTTGTCACGCGGGAAGGTTGCCTTTTCCAGCACGAGCACGTCGATACCGTTTTGTGCGAGGTAGTGTGCGGTGGCTGCTCCGGCAGGACCACCGCCGACGACGATCACGTCAGCATGCTCCCTCATAGCCACCACCTTTCGCCGGCGAGCACGAAATCTCGCCATAACGGCCCAAGTCTACGCAACTGTTAGGGGCTTGAAAAATTATGGTGCGGGTATTAACAGCACAGTTGACTTGCGCAAATGGGTGGCCCATCAACGCTCGATCGGCTTGGTCGCACGATGCAAGGCCACGACCCCGTTCGACAGGTTGCGATACTCCACATCGCTCCACCCGGCCTCTTGGATCCGCTTCGCAAAAACCTCCTGGCGCGGCCAGGACAGGATCGACTCCACGAGGTAGTCGTAGGCCTCGGCGTCGGACGAAACCGCGAAGGCGATGGTGGGCAGCACGTCGGCCAGGAAGAAGCGGTAGGCGCGGCGGAAGGGCGCGAAGGTGGGCCGTGAAAATTCGGTCACCACGAGCTTGCCGCCCGGCTTCGTCACGCGCAACATCTCGCGCAGAGCCTTATCCGGATCGTTGACGTTGCGAAGTCCGTAAGAAATGGTGGTGACGTCGAAGGAATCGTCCTCGAACGGCAGGTTCGTGGCGTCGGCCTGGACGAACTTCAGTTCGGGGTGACGCAGGCGCCCCTTCTCCATCATTCCCTCGGAGATGTCGGAGGCGACGACGTCGGCCCCCGCGGTTGCATACGTGACCGACGAGGAGCCCGTGCCTGCGGCGATGTCGAGGATAGACATGCCGGGGCCGGGCGCGATCGCCTCACGGGTGGCGACTCTCCACACGTCGATGAGGCCGAAGGTGAGGATGAAGTTGGTGCGGTCGTATTTGGAGGACACCTGGTCAAACATCGCTGCGACGTCCGCCGGGACCTTCTCCAGAGTGGCTCGTTTCATGACTGCATTTAACCATCTTGGCACGTAAGATCGTTATTCGTGTTTACCATTCCACACCTGCGAGCCCAGACAACCGCCCTGCCTACGCCCCCGGTTTTGACCGAGCTCATGCCCGCGTCGGCTGGCGCGCTCGCGTGGCTGAAGGACGGGCGCGGCTTCATTGCCGCAGGCGAGGCCGCCCGTTACGACCACGGGCGCGACGGGGCGGGCACCCGCTTCGCGCTCACCTCGCAGTGGTGGATCGAGGTGGTGCAGGCCGCAGAGATTCGTGACACGCTTCTCCGCCCCGGCACCGGGCTTGTGAGCATGGGCTCGTTCGCCTTCGCCGCCGATTCGCCCGTCGGTTCTGCGCTCATCGTGCCCCAAGTGGTGGTGGGATTCGACGGAGAGGTCGGTTGGCTAACCTTCATCGGCCCCGCCGACCTTGACGTCTTCGACACCCTCACCCCGGATGCCCTGGCGCTGGTGGACGCCGCGCTTCGGCCGTCGTCGGGAAGCTACGCCAGCCACGGGAAGGTGCGCGCCGACGACGTCGATGTGGCGGTTTACCGCGACAAGGTGACGCGGATCCAGGAGCGGATCGCGGCGGGGAGCGTGCGCAAGGTGGTGCTGGCGCGCGAGCTGCAGGTGGAGGCCGAACGCGAGATCGACGAACGCTACGTGGTGGCACGGCTGGCGGCGGCCTACCCGCAGTGCTGGACGTTCGCGGTGGACGGACTGGTGGGGGCCACCCCGGAGCTGCTGGCCGCGGGCACGGGGCGCGAGGTGGAGGTCAAGGTGCTGGCCGGCACGCTCCCCCGCGGCGAGGCGGACGTGCAGGCGCTGCTGGATTCGGCGAAGGACGCCTGCGAGCACCGGCTGGCCGTGGAGTCCGTGGTGGAGAAGCTGGAAAAGCTCGGCCGGGTGGAGGTGGCGCCCACCGAGGTGCTCACCCTGCCCAACGTGTTGCACCTGGCCACACAGGTGCGGGCGGAGTTGGAGATTGAGGCGACGTCGTTGCAGGTGGCGGGCGCGCTTCACCCGACGGCGGCGCTCGGCGGCACGCCCACGTTGCGCGCGCTCGACACGATCGCAGAAATAGAAGGTATCGACCGCGACCGCTATGGCGCGCCCGTGGGGTGGATGGACACCCGCGGGGGCGAATGGTGCATCGCGCTGCGCTGCGCCCGGATCGAGGGGCGGCAGGCAATCGCGTGGGCCGGCGGCGGCATCATGGCCGACTCCGACCCGGACGCCGAATACGCCGAGACGGAAGCGAAGCTTGCTCCCGTGCTCGGCGCACTCGGAGGGTAAGGCCCTGTGGGCGGTAGCCGCGGCTGCCGCAGGGCGGGACGTTAGTTCTGGTCGGCGCGGGTGGCGAGCGTGACGTCCACGTTCACCAACTCCCCGTTGCGGGCCACGAGCAGGGTGACGACGTCGCCGGAACTGAACTGACGCACGTAACCCGTGAGCGCGAGCGCCGAGGCGACATCGCGGTCGCCGATCTTGAGGATCACGTCGCCCTCCTGCAGGTTCGCCTCCGCGGCCGGCGTGCCGGGCTCCACCCGGCCGATCTTTGCACCCTTCCAGTTCGTGCCGTCAGCCTGGCCGACGCCGTCGACAATGCTCACGCCCAGGAATGCGTGCTCGGCCACGCCGTTGTTGATCAGCTGATTGGCGATGGTCTTGGCGAGATTGATCGGGATCGCGAAGCCCAGGCCGATCGAGCCGGACTGGCTGGACTCGCTCCCGGACAGGGTGGCGATCGAGGAGGCGACGCCGATCACCGCGCCGCTCGAATCGAAGACCGGGCCGCCCGAGTTGCCGGGGTTGACCGCCGCGTCGATCTGGACAGCGTTCGTCACCACGCGCGTAGCCGACGCCGGGCTGGACTCGCTGACGGTCTGGACCGGGCGGTCGAGGGCGGAGATGATGCCGGTGGTCATGGTCGAAGACAGGCCGAGCGGGTTGCCGATCGCGGCCACGGGCTGGCCAACCTTGAGGGCCGAGGAATCACCGAAGCGGGCCACGGTGAGGTCCTTCGGCGGGTTGACCAGTTTGATGACCGCGAGGTCGGTCGCCGCGTCAGTGCCGACGATCTCCGCCTGGTAGACCCGGGAATCGGAGAGCGTGACGTAGACCTGGTCCGCGCCCGAGACCACGTGGTCGTTCGTAATGATGTGGCCGTCTTCGTCAATAATGAAGCCCGATCCGGCAGTGTCACCCTTCGCGCCACTCACGTTAATCGAGACCACCGCGTTGCTAACCGCTGCAGCCACCGCCTGCCAGTCCGTGCCATCCACGTTCGAGACCGTCTCGGTTACTCCCGACGTTGTCGACGTCGGCATCGCCGCCGGGCGGGCCGTACCCCACCGTGCCGACACCACACCCACTCCGATTGATCCACCCAGCAGTGAGGCGATGAGGCCTACCGCGATGAGGGCCATCCAACCCGGGCCGCGGCGGCGCTTCTTCGCCGGCTGAGGTGTGGCCCACGCAGGGGCCTGGCCGGAGCCGGGTTGGCCGGGGTGGCCCGGCTGGTTCGGGTTGCCGGGCTGGCCTGGCTGCGGGCCGTAGCCCGACGGGCCGTTCGGGCTGGCGAAACCGCCGGCCACAGGCAACGGCTGGGTGGGCCGGGTCGGCTGCAACGGCTGCGTCGGATGGCTCGAGCCGGCGGGCTGGCTGAGCTGCGCCTGCGGAGCCGGTTGTCCCGACTGTGTAGGCCGCGCCGCCTGGCCGGCCTGCCCCTGAGAAACCGTCTGCGCCGGCTGTTCTGCCGGGCGGGGCACTCCTGCCTCCGAGCTGCGATACACCTTGGGGTGCTCGGGAGCTCCCGGGACGACGCCGGCACCCGCACCCGGCACGCGCTCCGGGTTATTCGGCACCTGGCCAGATACCGGAGCTGGCATGGGCGAGGGACGCTGGTCTGCCGCCGGCGTCGGGCGGAAAGTCGGGGCGGCGTCATGCGTCTGCTCGGCGGGCGCCGGGCCCTCCTCTGCCCGTGCCGGGCGCTCCTCCTGCGCCGGCATCATGGGCGCCGGGCCCTCCTCGTGCGACGATGCCGCGGGCGCCGACTCCGTGCGCGCTCCGCTCTCATCCTCGACCGGGGTCTCAGCCAGGGTCTGCGCCGGCGATATTTCAGGTTTACCTGCTACCGGGTTCGCGCCCTGGGGGGCCGATGTGTCGTCGGCGGGGCCGCGTTCCTCATGCTCGTTCATTCGTTCTCCTTTCCAACGCCGGGATGCCGGCTATAGGAACAGATTCCATCTTTAATCTTTTCAAAGAGTGAAGAATTCCTGAAACTTGGCTGGGAGTTCCGGCCCGGGCGCGCCTCCGCGCCGGCTCGTCCGTAGACAACAGGTAAACCTGAGAAGTCTCGTCAGTAAAAACGCCCCTTCCGGCCCCAGACTCACCAGTTACCCACACCGGCCGCCGGCTGGACCCAGCCACTAAATCACAGAGCACCTTGCCACCAAAGCACATAGCATATTGCCACCAAACCACAGAGCACCTTGCCACCAATCAACAGAAATGCCTAGACGCCCAAGCGAATAGTACCTAGGATGACCTGCATGAGCGCTATTATCCCAAGGAATTCAGCACCCCTCCTCCGGCAGCTGACGGATCATTTCCCGGCTGTCGAGGTTCTGGGTGCACGGCAGGTGGGAAAGTCGACGCTCACCCAGCAGGTTTCCGAGGAGTTGGCGTCAGCCGGCACGTCAGTTGCGAGCTTCACGATGGACGACCCGGAAACTCGAAGCGTCGCTCTCGATGATCCCAGGGGTTTTCTTGCTCAGAACCCCGGCGGCATGCTGGTCATTGACGAGTTTCAACGGGTGCCCGAGCTCATTCTCTCGCTGAAGGCCGAGATCGATCGCTACCGCAGACCCGGCCGCTTTCTGATTACTGGTAGCTCTCAGCTGACGACGGGTACTGCCGCCGCGGACAGCCTGGCCGGCCGAGTGGCCAGCTTGCAGATGCGCGGCTTTAGCCAGGGAGAGCTGAGCGGCATGCGGGATGACTTCGTTTCGCGCACGCTCGGCAGGCTCAACCCCGCAGGCGAGACCTCGCCGCTGACCCGTAGCGATTACGTCGACGCGATATCCCGCGGCTCCATGCCAGAAGCGCAACACCTTCCAGAGCGGATGAGACAAACGTGGATGAGGTCGTACACCACCCGTGTGACCTCACGGGATATCCAGGACCTATCGAAGATCCAGCGCCCAGAGCAGGTGACGGCGTTGCTTCGCACGCTTTCTGCTGTGCAAGGATCGGAGGTGGTTATCGGCCGTTTGGCCAATGAGCTCAGCATTCCGGCAAGCACTGCCGCGCAGTACCTGCGCCTGCTCGAAGGGCTGTTCCTCGTGGACCTCTTGCCGCCGTGGACACCCAATCTGCTCAAGCGTGAGGTGGGCCGCCACAAGGTCGTCATCAGCGACCCCGGCCTTGGCATGTGGCTCACCGGCGCAAAACCGGCCACGCTCAAGGACCTCGTTCGAGGCCAGGCTTTCGGCGGGATGCTGGAGGCATTCGTGGCAAGCGAGTTGCTTCGCCAGAAGACCTGGTCCTCGGAGGAATGGGAGCTCTTCCACTACCGCAGCCCGGACGGCCGCGAAATCGACCTGGTCATTGAACTCGACGACGGCCGCGTCATCGCCTTGGAAGTCAAGGCAGCGTCCTCTGTTGGGACTGTCGATTACAAGCACCTGACGTGGTTGCGTGATCAGCTGGGCGAGCGCTTCATCGCCGGATATGTCCTCACCACAGACAGCCGCGGGCGTCTCCTCGGCGATCGCCTCGCCGCACTCCCCGTCGCCTCCCTCTGGGGCTAGATTGCCCGGCGGATTACCGGCGCCCGGGCCGGCGCCGGGCACCCAGTTCCAGGGCCCCTCCGACAGAACTCGTGAAAATACCGGCTACC
>NZ_KV793344.1:42695-137119 GCF_001808465.1 Trueperella sp. HMSC08H06 | reverse complement strand
ACAGAACTCGTGAAAATACCGGCTACCGATTCCCATAGGCACCAGGTCGATCTCAGATTCACGACTTACGCCGGGCACACCCGGAGCCAGGCGCGAACGAGACCCGCCGGGCCAGATTATCGGCGGCGTTTGCCGGCCAGACACCGCCTCCTCCTAGCCGGCCATCCGCCTAACTCCCCAGTGCGGCGAGCACTCGCTCGGCCAGGCCCTGGCGGGCGGCACGTTCGGCGGCCATGGGCACGCGCCCGGCGTCGATGTGCACGATCCGCACCCCGAACTGCCCTGCCAGCGCCTCCCGCAGCTCCGCCATCTCCCGCACTCGCACGTATTGCGCCCCCACGGCCCGCGCGAACGCCTCCACGTCCAGGCGCTTCTCGGTGCGGAACACTCGATCGTAGGCCTCTTCGGGCCCGGCCCCGTATTCGAGAGTGGAGAACAGCGAGCCGCCGTGATCGTCGATGACGACGACGTCGAGCCTCGGCCCGGCCTGCCTCGCGGTGGCCACGAGCGAGGTGGCGTCGTGGATGAAGGCGAGGTCGCCGACCACCACACGGGTGGGCTGACCCGTGGCGAGCGCGGTGCCGATGGCGGTGGACATCGTGCCGTCGATGCCGGCAAGCCCCCGGTTGGCGTACAGCGGCCCGGCCGGCGCACGCCCATAGAGGTTGACCTCGCGGATGATGGTGGACGCGGCCAGGTGGGTGGGCACCGGCGATTCGGTGAGGGACCGCGCGATCGCCGGCGTCGACATCCCGGCCTCCGCCAGCGCTTCCTCGATCGCCACCTCGGCGCAATGGGAGGCCTCCTGCCACTCGGCCAGCCACAAATCAGGCGAGCCCGCCACGAGCCCGGGCACGTCGGCAAGCTCCACGACCTCCGCGATCCCGGCCACGTCCGTGTAACCGACGGCCTCGTCCACAGCGTAGACCTCGCCGGCGGAAAGCAAGACTGACACGTCGCGCGTGAGGGTGGGATGCCCGAGCACCACCACTCGCTCGATCCGCTCCCCCAGCCCCGTGCGCAACAGGAGCGGGTGGGCGGCCACGGCGTTCGGGTGCCCGCGCAGCTCGGAGGTCGGCTCGGCGAGGATCGGCACCCCGCCCAGGTCTGGCAGCTCCCGCGCGTACAGCGGGTTCGACCTACTCGACGGCCCGGCAACGACGACCGTCCGCCGACCAGCGCCCAGGCCCTCGCCCACACCGCCCTCGCCAAGGTCACCCGCGCCCGCGCGCCCGCAGTCCTCGGCAACGCTCTCCCACGGCCCGCCCGGCATGAGCGGTTCGCGGAAGGCCACGTTGATGAGCACAGGCCCGGCCTGGCGCGTCGCAGCCCGGGCTGCCCGCACCACCTGCCCGCGTAGGGCCGGCGCGTCGGCCGCGATCTCGGCCACGAAGCGCACGGAGCCCTCGAGCACGCCGCGGTGGTCGGCGGTCTGGGAGGCCCGCACGCCTCGCCGCTCGTGCGGCCGGTCCGCGGCGAGCACGATGAGCGGCACGCCCGCATACCGCGCCTCCTCCACCGCCGGGTGCAGGTTCGCAACGGCCGAGCCCGACGTCGTGACCACCGCCGCCACCTGCCCCGCGAGCCCCGAGCCCAGGGCCACGAAGCCTGCCACCCGCTCGTCGGTCTCCACGTGGAGCTCGACCACGCCGGCGGCCTCGGCGTCCGCGAGCGCGTACGCGAGCGGTGCCGACCGCGATCCGGGGCACAGCACGAAGCGCCGCACCCCCTGGCGTACCAGTTCGGCCACGATCTCGCGCGCCATCCGCGTTGACGCCTCTACCTGCTCGTTCACGCTAGCCCTCCCATGAATTCGTATTCGCCGCGCACATGCCCTGCCCCCTCGGCCACCTCCCACATCTGTGCTAGCCGCCGTTCCCAGGCGCAGGCCAACTCGGCCCCCACGGGTAGGCTGCGCGCCGGGTCGGGAACGACGTCGCGCACCGCGATCTGCCCGCCCTTGGGCGCGAGCGGCTCGGCCACGACGTCGTCCACGAAGAGCCGCGTGGTGGCAAGCCCGCAGGCGTGCGGCAGCTCGGGCAGGGCGGCGGCGAAGGCGAGTCCGGCGCGCAGGCCCACCGAGCTTTCGAGCGCAGAGGAGACAACCACCGGCATGGCGAGCGCCTCGGCGAGCGCAAGCGCGGCGCGCACGCCCCCAAGCGGCTGGTTCTTGAGGACGGCCACGTCGGCGGCCTCGCGGCGCACCACCTCGAGGGGGTCGGCGCCGCGGCGGATGGATTCGTCGGCGGCGATTGGCACGTCCACGCGCCGGCGCACCTTCGCCAAATCCTCCACGCCAGGGCAGGGCTGCTCGACGTATTCGAGTCTCCCGGCGGCACGGTCCATCTGCCGGATCTGGGCTACGGCCGTGTCAACGTCCCACGCAGCATTCGCGTCCACCCGGATCTTCGCCGCCGGTTGCGCGGCCCGCACGGCCTCCAACCGCGCCAGGTCCTCGGCAAGCGCGCCCGCGTGATCAGCGATCTTCACCTTGAACGTGGCGCAGCTCGACGCCGCGGCCAACGCGTAGGCTACCTCCGCATCCACTGCCGGGATGGTCTCGTTGACCGGCACGGCGCCGCGCAACGGGGCGGGCAGCCCGGCCGCGGCCTCGACACCGGCGGCCAGCCAGCGAGCCGACTCCACGGCGTCGTAATCCCAAAACGGGCTCACCTCGCCCCAGCGCTCGCCCTTGACGAGCAGCCCGTCGCGCTCAGTGAGGCGCCGGAAGCGGTTTTTGAGCGCAAGGCGGTAGACGTAGAACTTCACCGTTCCACCATAAGGCACAATGGTGGCATGACTATCACTGCCCTGCCCCACAAGGTTTCCGACATCTTCGACCCGCGTCGCTGGCGCGCCGTGCCCGGCTTCCCCGACGCCGACATCACCTACCACCGCGGCGTCGAGCGCGTGTACGACGACGACCGCCCCGTTGCCGAGCGCGACCTCCCGGTTGCCCGCATCGCTTTCAACCGGCCACAGGTGCGCAACGCGTTCCGGCCCGAGACGGTCGACCAGCTCTACCGCGCGATCGACCACGCGCGGCTGTCGGGAGAGGTGGGCACGGTGATCCTCACGGGCAACGGCCCGAGCCCGAAGGACGGCGGTTGGGCATTTTGCTCCGGTGGCGACCAGCGCATTCGCGGCCGGGACGGCTACAAGTATGGCGGGGAGGACGACGCCGCGGCCAACGCCGCCACCCGGGCCGAGACCTCACACGCCGGGCGCCTGCACATCCTCGAGGTCCAGCGCCTCATGCGCACTTCGGGCATGATCTTCATCGGCGCGATCAGCGGTTGGGCCACGGGCGGCGGGCACTCGCTCAACGTGCTGTGCGACCTCTCACTTGCCTCGATTGAGCACGCGCGTTTCATGCAGGTGGACGCCAACGTCGGCTCCTTCGACGGCGGTTACGGCGCCGCGCTCCTTGCCCGGCAGGTGGGTGACAAGCGCGCCCGCGAGATCTTCTTTCTCGCCCGCGAGTACTCGGCTCACGACGCCGAACGCTGGGGCGTGGTCAACGAGGCGGTCCCCCACGCCGAGCTGGAGGACAAGGCGCTCGAGTACGCCCGCATCATGTCCACGAAGTCCCCGCAGGCCCTGCGCATGCTGAAGTTCGCCTTCAACCTCGCCGACGACGGGATGGCCGGCCAGCAGGTCTTCGCCGGGGAAGCCACCCGCCTGGCCTACATGACGGCAGAAGCGCAGGAGGGGCGTGATGCCTTCCTGGAGAAGCGGGCCCCGGACTGGTCGAGCTTCCCGTTTTATGCGTGAGCCGCTACGGTTCTCGCAGGCGCGACGTTTGCCAACCGCAGGAGCGTAGGATCGCCATCACGAGCAGGCCAACCGTTGCCAGCGGAAGCAGGTAGGTGACGAGGGGGTAAGAGATCTCTCTTGCGAGGGACTGGCCGATCGCCCCGTTCGCCTGCGCCACATAGTTCCACAGCATGTGCCCGACCACGAGGGGGCTCACCATCGCCGTCGTGCGGAAGAAGGCCACCGCGAAAACTGACAGTGGAAGGAAGCCGAGCAGGATGGCCAGCGACCCGTGGTGCAGGTGGATGACGCCGCGTACCAGTGCCGACACGGTAAGGATGAAACCCCAGCCGCGCCCGTAACGGCGCGAGAGCAGTGCAATGATGCCAACGTTCGCGATCTCCTCCGCTCCGCCCACGATGATTGGGCTAAGGAAAGCGAGGGTGGGGCTAAAGCCTGCGTAGTTCCCTGCTCTCGAATCCCCAGCCCCCTCCCCGGCGCATCGCGAGGTAGACTGCCGCAGCACAGAGGAACCAGAGGACGTGAGCAACGATCGCGACCGGCGTGCCCGTCACCAGGGCGTTCGACACGAGCCACGGCGTCTCATCCCCGACCCGCGGCGAGACATAGTAGACGACGTTATCGACGACGAGCGCCGCCGTGGGCACGAGTGCGACCACCGCGGCAGCCAGTACGCTCCAAGATCGGTTCGTCATGTCGCACACACTACCGCCCGCGCCCGCGCGTCGCCCCTGCTCGTGGGGTTGCGTCCCGCATTGTGAGCGACGCGGCCAACCAACCACTTCTCAGACAACCTGTTGGAGGAGCACCCTGGAAGGGTGAACGCGAAACAGTCTTCCACGCACGCCCCCACGCACACCCCTGTGCCCGCGCCGTCTACGACGCCGGCCCCCAAGCTCCCTCCCATCGGCCCGGCCTGGTTCCCGGCCGCCATGGGCACGGGCATCCTAGCCAACCTGCTCCAGACCCACTCGGACCATTTGCCGGGTGCGGGCGCGGCCGCCGTCGTCGTTCTCGCGATCGCCTGGGCGGTGCTCGTCACGCTGATCGTGGGCTACATCGTGCGGATCTCGCTTTCGCGCGACGCGTTCTCGATCACGTTGCGCGACTCCACGCAGACCCCGATGTGGGGCACCGTGTCGATGGGCATCCTCTCGGTCGGCTCGGCCACCGCCACGATCGTGCCCGCGCACTGGCCGCACCTGACCGACGCCGCCTGGCACATCGACACCGTCACCTGGATCGTCGGCGCTACAATCGGCATCATCACGGCGCTCGGCTTCGCGACGCGACTGGTGGGCAAGGACCTTGGCGCGCCGACTACGGTGTGGGGCCTGGCCGTGGTCGGGCCGATGGTCGCCTCGACCACGGGCGCCGGACTCGTGCCGCACGTGTCAGAGACGTTCCAGTTCTGGCTGCTAACGACCTCCGCGGCCGCCTTCTTCCTCTCCCTCTTCCTGGGCGTGGCCGTGTTCGCCACCGCCTACCACCACCATTGGCGGGTGGAGCCGTTGCCGTTGGCCGCGAGCGCGAGCGCCTGGATTCCGCTCGGCATGGTAGGGCAGTCGACGGCGGCCGCCCAGTCGGTGGCCCTGCAGTCCACCTACATGCTGCTCCCCGACTACGCGGGCAGCGCACAGGACGTGGCCAACGCCTATGGGTACTTCATGCTGGTGATCGGCGTACCGCTGGTGGCGTGGGCCACGGTGATGACCGTCCGCGGGTTTATCGGCCGCATGCCGTTCGCGCCGGGCTGGTGGGCGCTGACCTTCCCCATCGGCACCCTCGCCCTCGGCGCCACCCTGCTCTCGCGTGGCACCGGGATCGGCGCGCTCATGTGGCTGGGCACGTTCGGCACGCTGGTGCTGGTCGGCACCGTGACGCTGTGCCTGTTCGCCTCCAGCTTCTCGATCGCCCGCCGCGGCATGGCCTGGTGAGCGCCGCGATTTGAAGTGCGCCGCCCGCGCGGCAACGATAGAGGGATGAAGATCATCGACGGCGGTCGCGGCGCCTCCGCCCTTGCCCGCGTTCACGACGCCGTCCTGCCCGCCTTGCGCACGTGGCTCGCCGGTGGCGTCCCCGAGCCGCTGTTCGTGGTCGCGCCCGGGACGGATCGGGACGCGGTGGTCGCCGAGGTGGGGGGCTTCGAGGCGGCGGGATTTCCTATCCCCGACGACACGGGCCTGCTCATGCGCACGTCCGGCTCCACCACCGGGCAGGGCAAAATCGTTGCCATCTCCTGGGACTCCCTCACCGCGTCCGCGCGCGCCACGCACGCCGCTTTCGGCGGGCCCGGCCGCTGGGCCTGCCAGCTTCCCCTCGACCACATCGCCGGCTTCCAGACCGTGGCCCGCAGCGCGCTCGCCGAGCTCGAGGCGCTCGCCGCCGGGGCCACCCCGGAGCGCGCGGCAGCCTTCCGCCCGGCCTACGTGGGCCTCACCGACCCGGCCGCCACCCGCGCCGCCCTCCACCCCGACACCGCACCCGGCGTGCCCACCTACCTCTCCGTGGTCCCCACCCAGCTGCGCCGCATCCTCGCCACCCCCGAGCTGACGGGGGCCGTGCGCGGCGCGATCGTGCTGGTGGGAGGTGCGGCCACCGACACCGCCCTGCTCGGCGCCGCCCGCTCCACCGGCCTGGAAGTCCACACTTCTTATGGCATGACCGAGACCTGCGGCGGCTGCGTCTACGACGGGCGCCCCATCGGCGACACCGAAATCTTGATCACCGACGGTCGCATCTCCCTGCGCGGTAGCGCGGTCGCCACCTGTTATCTGGGCACCGACGCCGCGTTCGACCCGCCCGGCCGCCTCCGCGCGCCCGGCTCCCCCGCCACCCACCTCACCCGCGACGCCGGGAGGCTAGGCGCCGGTGTGCTCGAGGTCCTCGGCCGGATCGACGACGCCATCACCACCGGCGGGCTCACCGTCATGCCCCAGCTCATCGAGGAGTCCCTAGCGAAGACGGGCCGGCGGGCCGTCGTCGTCGGGGTGCCTCACCTGGAGTGGGGCGAAGCGGTAGTCGCCGTCGTCGACGACACGGACAACGCCGCGCAAAGCTGCGATATTACGGTGATGCGCAGCTGGGTCAAGCTCGAGCTTGGCGAGGGCTGGGCGCCCACGTACGTCGTGGGCGTTTCCGACATCGGGGGCCTGCCGATGACAGATTCGGGCAAGGTCAACCGGCGCAAGCTAGCCGATATCGTCGAGGACTACCTCGGGCTGTAGAATGACCAGATCTGAAAGGCAGGTACATGGCAACCCTCAATGATTGGCTCGAAGGTGCGCGCATCCGCACGCTCCCCGCGGCGGTGGCGCCCGTGCTGGCGGGCACCGGAGTCGCCATCCACGAGGGCGGCTTTTCCCTGCCCCGCGCGTTGCTCGCCGCCGGGATCGCACTTTTCTTCCAGATCGGGGTGAATTTCGCCAACGACTACTCGGACGGGGTGCGTGGCACCGACGACGTCCGCAGTGGCCCGCCCCGTCTCACCGGCGGCGGCAAGACCTCGCCCACGGTGGTCAAGGCCGCGGCGTTTACCTGCTTCGCGCTCGGCGCGGCCGCCGGACTCGCGCTCGTAGCACTGAGCGGCCAGTGGTGGCTCATTGGCGCCGGCGCCGCGGCGATCCTGGCCGCCTGGTACTACACCGGAGGCGAGCACCCGTACGGCTACATGGGCCTGGGCGAAGTGTTCGTCATGATCTTCTTCGGCTACATGGCCACGGTCGGCACCACCTACACCCAAACCGGCACGGCGCCCTGGATGGCGTGGGTGGCCGGCACCGGTGTGGGGCTCATCGCCTGCGCGCTACTCATGATCAACAACATCCGCGACATCCCCACCGACTCCGTAACCGGCAAGCGCACCCTCGCCGTCCGCCTCGGCGATAACCGGGCTCGCTGGGCCTACGTGGCCATGCTTGTGGGGGCGCTGGCCTGCGCCGTCATGATCGGGGTTGGAAGTTGGCCGGTGCTCATGGGCGCGATCGCCATCGCGCTCGGCCCGATCCTCCTCACCCCGCCAGTGTTGAAGGGCGCGGCCGGCCGCGATCTCATCCCTGTCCTTCGCGACACCGGCCTGTTCGAGCTGTGCTACGCCATCGTCCTCATCATCTCGCTCACGGCGTGAGCGCTACAGTTCCACATCAAAGTGAACTAGGGTGAAGCTGTGCTGAGAGTATTGCCTATTATCTTCGGGCTCGCGCTGATCATCTACACGTTCATCGACTGCGCGCGCACCGATTCTTCCTCCATGCCCGCCAAGATCTCCAAGCCGCTGTGGCTGGTTCTCATCGCGCTCGTGCCCGTGCTCGGTGCACTGATCTGGCTGTACTTCAAGTACCAGCACATCTTCACCTCCGGCTACTCCTCGCCGTCGTTCGGCGGGCAGAGCCCGTTCGCGCGCCCGCAAAAGCCGCGCGGCCCCGTCGCTCCCGACGACGACCCGGAGTTCCTCGCCCGCCTCGAAGCCCGCAACCGGCGCCGCGCCTACGAAGAGCGCATGCGCGAAGAGGGCCGCCTGCCCGAGGAGGACGACAAGCGCCCGGACGAGGACCACGAGGAGGGCGGCCTGTACGGCAACCGTTAGACGCGGGCCGCTCGGACGGCGTCGTGAGCCTAGGAAAGCTCGGCGGCCTCGGACGTGCCCGGCACCATGTCGGCGGCCCGGTGGAGCAGATGGCCCACCGGCTCCCAGTAATCGAGGGAGAGTAGCTGCTTGCCGGCGAACGTGAGCGACGTGACCGAGCACAGCGAACACTCGCGCTTGCGCGGGTCGGAGGCGATGGTCTTGCCCTCGATGAAGCGGCGCATCGTCCAAATCGGCAGCTGATGGGACACGAGCACGGCCTCACCACCGCGCGCCTGGTCAATCCCGCGGGCGATCGCCTGCGACATCCGCTCGATGACCTCAAGGTAGGGCTCGCCCCAGGAGGGTTCAAAAGGATTGATGTACCACGACCAGTAGCGTGGGTGGGCCAAAATCCACCTGTTCTTGTTCACCGGCACGCCCTCAAACATGTTGTCCGCCTCGATCAGGCGCGCGTCCGTGGCAATCTCAAGGCCGAATAGCTCCGCGGTAGGGGTGGCCGTCTCCACCGCACGCTCGAGCGGGGAGGCGATGACGCAACGGACGTCGTGGTCCTCGAAGGCGAGGGCGAGTTCGTCGGCCATCTCCCGGCCCAGATCGGACAGGTGGTAGCCAGGGCGGCGGCCGTACAGCACGGCCTCGGGGTTGTGAACTTCGCCGTGGCGAACCAGGTGAACGGTCGTAATATCCATGGGCACTATTGTGCCACGGGCTCCTCACAGGAGCCGATCTTGGCAAACAGCTCGCCGAGCTGGAGGAACTCTTCGGTGCTGAGGCAATCCACCAGGTTCTTGCGCACCGAATCCACATGCCTGGGGGCGGCCTGCTCCAGCTTGGCAAAGCCCGACTCCGTCAGATGACACACGATGCCGCGCCGGTCCTCCGGACATCGGGTGCGTTCAACGTAGCCCGCCCCCTCGAGGCGCTTGACCGTGTGTGTCAAGCGGGAGCGGGAGTGGACCAGGTGCTCGGCCAGATTCGACATGCGCAGCCTGCGCTCCGGGGACTCCGACAGGCGCACCAGCACCTCGTATTCGTTGAGGGTGAGGCCGGAATCGGTGACCATGTCCTGATTAATGGCCTCCAACACGCGGGCCTGCCCCGTGAGGAAGGACCTCCACGCTCTCTGCTCCGGCTCGGTCAACCAGTTCGCCATCACCCTCCACCTTTCGTTAAATCTTAAACGATTCTATCTAGGTGGGCGGTTCCCCACCACACATGGCCTACGACCGTGGTCGTAGAGACAAGAGAACCGGCCCTCAGGCCGGCTCGAATCGGGAAACCCGACTTACTTCTTGTTACGACGCTGGTGGCGCGTCTTACGAAGCAGCTTGCGGTGCTTCTTCTTCGACATACGCTTGCGACGCTTCTTAATAACGGAACCCATAGGTTACCTCCGATCGTTGGCCCGCCAGATAGAACTTAGAAAGTCTACAGCAGACAGCCAAAACACAAAAATGGCTTATGCGCCCAGGGTCTCAGCCTGGTCCATGCCACCGGACAGAAGCTGCTCAACCGCAGACACCGGAACCCGGTACGAGCCCCCAACCCGGACAGCCGGAAGCTCGCCAGAATGAACCATCCGGTATACCGTCATGCGCGAAACACGCGCCAGTTCGGCAACTTCTGCCACAGTCACAAACTGCGGCGCCGAGGCTGGAAACTGCGCCATCCTTGACCGTCCTTGTATCGCCCAAAGGCTCAAATAGTGCGTGTGGGCAAATGCCCGTGAGAACTTCGCTTCACACCATACCGGATTTTCTCCCGCCAAACACCTCAAATCCGCATCTTCACAGCTCTAACCCGATCTCCGGCCCTGCAACTTGATTACGGGCCGGCCTCGTGTGGCACGATTGACGCAGGGAGAAGAGGAGGTGACATGGCCGAAGTTCACACCGCGAAGCGGCGGCACCTTGCCTCACGCCTCCGCGAACACATCGATCACCTCGCCCGGCACTCGCCCGCGCGGTTGGCCATGCTCGTCTTCGCTTTCATCATCCTCATCATCACCTCCCTCCTCCTCATGCCGTTTGCCACGGTCGAACCCGGCACGGCCACGTTCATTGAGGCGCTTTTCACAGCGACGTCCGCGGTGTGCGTGACAGGCCTGACCGTGGTCGACACGGCCTCGCACTGGACGGGATTCGGGCAGGTCGTCGTCGTCATCGGAGTGCAGATCGGCGGGTGGGGCGTCATGACGCTCGCCTCCATCCTCGCCCGCGCCGTCTCCCGCCACATCGGCCTCACCCAACGCATCCTCGCGGCCTCCGAACGCAAGTCGCGCTTGGGCGACGTCGGCGCGCTCCTGCAGTCCGTGGTCATCACCTCCCTCACGGTCGAGGGCCTGCTCGTGGCCGTCATGTTCCCCTCGATCATGGAAGAGCGCGGCACATTCCTGGGTGCGCTCGGGCACTCGATCTTCATGGCGGTCTCCACGTTCAACAACGCCGGCTTCGTCATCATCGGCCCGGACCTGACACCGTTCGTGGGCAACTGGGCCATCAGCCTGCCCATTATCCTCGGCACGGTGGCCGGCGCGATCGGCTTCCCGGTCATCCACAACATCGCACACAACCTGCGCTCTCCCAAGCGCTGGTCGCTCCACACGAAGATCACCGTGGTCACCTACGTAGCGCTATGGGTGGCGGGCATCGTCATGGTGGCGGCCTTCGAGTGGAACGGTGCGTTTTCCGATTTGACGACGAACGAGAAGGTGCTTGCGTCCTTCTTCCAGGGCACGACGCCGCGCTCGTCGGGCATGTCCACCGTGGATATCGGCTCCCTGTCGGAGGCCACGTGGTTCGTCATGGACGCGCTCATGTTTATCGGCGCCGGCTCAGCCTCCACGGGCGGTGGCATCAAGGTCACCACGTTCGCCGTGCTGCTGCTTGCCATTGTTGCCGAGGCCCGCGGTGACCGCGACACGGAGGCCTTCGGCAAGCGCATCCCGCCGGACGTCATCCGCCTGTCCATTTCCGCAGCCTTCCTCGGCGCCTTCCTGGTTGGCACGTCCACGCTCATCATCTTGCAGCAGTCCGACTTCCCGCTCTCGCGCGTGCTGTTCGACGTCATCTCGGCGTTCGCCACCTGCGGCCTGTCCACCGGCATCACCGCCGACCTGCCCGATTCGGCCAAGCTCATCCTCGTCCTCCTCATGTACCTCGGCAGGCTCGGAACCATGACGTTCGCGGCGGCACTCGCCCTCCGCACGCGCCGCCGCGTCATCCGACTCCCCGAAGACCGCCCCATCATCGGCTAAGCGAAAGAGAACCCCATGCCCAACACGTACGCGGACAACGCCACCCTGGTCATCGGCCTGGGCCGCTTCGGCTCGGCCATCGCCGTCACGCTCGACAAGCTCGACAAGGAGATCCTCGCCGTCGAAACAAACTCCGACCTCGCCCAGCAGTGGAGCCATCGCTTCAACGTGGTGGAGGCCGACGCGCGCTCAGCCGAGGCGCTCCATCAGCTCGGGGCGGAGGACTTCGGCGTCGCCGTCGTGGGTGTTGGCGCGCTCGAGGCGTCGGTGCTCATCACCGCCAACCTGGTCGACATCGGCGTCCCCGACATCTGGGCCAAGGCCACCTCGCGCGAGCACGGCACGATCCTCAAGCGCATCGGTGCCCACCACGTGGTCTACCCCGAGTACGACGCCGGCCAGCGCGTTGCACACATGCTCTCGGGCCGCATGCTCGACTACATCGAGATGGAGGACCAGTTCACGATCGTGAAGATGGTCCCGCCGCGGGATCTGGTGGGTTTTTCGCTGGCAGAATCGAACGTGCGCGAGCGCTTCGGGGTGACCGTAATTGGCGTCAAATCCCCAGGTCAACCGTTCGAGTATGCCTCGCCGGAGACGACGATTGGCAACGGGGACGTCCTCATCGTCTCGGGCGAACCGTCCCTGCTCGAGGCATTCGCGAACAGATTTGTCGGACGCCCTCGATAGCCTTGGGGTATGGCAAAGAATCAGACGTTTAGATGCAGCGAGTGCGGTTGGACCACGGTCAAGTGGGTCGGCCGCTGCGGGCAGTGCCAAGCGTGGGGCACGATCGAAGAGGCCACCGAACAGGTGGGCACGAAGATCGCGGCGCTCACGCCGCGCTCGCCCGCTCAGCCGATCACGGAGGTTTCCCAGCAGGCCTCGGTGAAGGAACCCACCGGCGTGCCGGAATTGGACCGGGTGCTCGGAGGCGGGATCGTGCCCGGCGTCGTTATCCTGCTGGCTGGCGAACCGGGGGTTGGCAAGTCCACACTGCTGTTAGACGTGGCGGCGAAGGCGGCCGAGCAGGCGGCGCAGGCCGGGCGCAACCCGGTGCTGTACGTAACGGGCGAGGAGTCGGCATCGCAGGTGCGCTCGCGCGCCGAACGTATCGGCGCCCTGCACCCGTACCTGTTGCTCACGGCGGAGGCGGACCTGGCGAAGGTCCTGGGGCACGTTGCCGATTCGCGCCCGTCGCTTCTGATTGTCGACTCGGTGCAGACGATCATGGACCCGCACGTGGAGGGATCGGCGGGCGGCGTGGCGCAGGTCCGCTCCGTGACGTCCACGCTGGTCAACACGGCCAAGTCCTCCGACCTGCCGGTGTTGCTGGTCGGGCACGTGACCAAGGACGGCTCGATCGCCGGCCCGCGCGTGCTGGAGCACCTGGTGGACGTGGTGTGCCAGTTCGAAGGCGATCGGCACTCGCGGCTGCGGCTCGTGCGGGCGGTGAAGAACCGCTACGGGGCCACCGACGAAGTGGGTTGCTTCGAACTTGCGGACTCGGGGATCGTGGGGCTTGCAGACCCGTCGGGCCTGTTCCTCTCCGCTCGCAACCTCACCGTGCCGGGCACGTGCGTGACGGTCACACTCGAGGGGCGGCGGCCCATGCCGGTGGAAGTGCAGGCGCTGTCGGTGCCGGCGGCCGGCCCGCCGCGGCGCACCACCTCGGGGGTGGACAGCTCGCGGGTGGCCATGATGCTGGCCGTGCTCCAGTCCCGGCTCGGCGTGCAGTTCGAGCGTAACGACGTGTTCGTGTCCACCGTGGGCGGGGCCAAGGCGCTCGAGCCGAGCGTGGACGTGGCGATCGCGCTGGCGCTGGCCTCGGCCGCCGCGGATCTACCGCTTGCGCCGGGCGTGATCGCGGTGGGCGAGGTGTCGCTGACCGGCGAGCTGCGCCCGGTGGTGGGGCTCCAGCGGCGGCTGAACGAGGCCGCCCGGCTCGGCTTCCACACGGCGATCCTGCCCCGGACCTCGGAAAAGCTCAGCCCACCCGCCGGCATGCGGCTGCGCCCAGTGGACGACGTGGCAGCGGCGGCGCGGGCGGTGCTGCCGCTGGACGCGTAGCGCAGGGCGGTGTAGGCGCGTGGCGCGGGCGGCCTACCCCTCGGAATTCTCGGCCGTAGCGCCCTCAGAATCGCTGGATTGGCCGGAATCACCTGTGCCGGCGTCGTCCGCACCGTCGGTGGCCGTCTCCCCGTCATCCGACCCTCCCGAGCCGCTCTCACCGGAGCCCGCGCCGTCCGCGCCGTCGCCCCCTGCGACCGCGGAGCCATCATCCGTGACGCTATGCCCGCCAGAGGCGGCACCCGAGCCGGTCAGTTCGAAGATGTAGCCAGACTCGAGGAGCGGGTCGGTGCCCAGGAAGACCCTCGCCACGTAGGTGCCCGCACCCGCGAGCGATTGCCCCTGGCAGTTGGCGCCGGCGTTGATGCCGTTCCAGGTGAGGGTCTGGGTGGTGGTCAGACCGGTGTCGAGAAGCAAGATCTTGGCTGCAGGGCCGGATTCGCACACTTGGCTGTCGTAGGCGGTCTGGTCGCCTGAGGCGAGTTGGAGGCGAAGGTCGGCGGCGTCGAAGCTGCAGGGGGTGTCTCCCTTGTTGGTGATCGAGACACTGACCGCGACCTGCGATTTTCCCGTGCTGGCAACTTGGACGGTGGTGCTGAGCATCGACGAGCTGCACGCCACGGGATCGAACTGCTCCACCGGGTTGATCGGCACGGTGTGCTTTTCTATCTTCGACAGCGCGTACTTGACCGCCACGAACGTGGCGACGATCGCGAGCACCACGATGAGCAAAATGGTCAGCAACCGGCGCTGGAAGGACGAACGGGCCGGGTTTGTCCGCTTGCGAGGTGCGGGTCGCGCCGACACGGGCCTCTTCGTGGCCTGCCGCCCCTGATTTTGCCGCACCTGTGTTTGCCGGGCCTGAGATTGCCGGCCCTGGGTCCGGCGCTCCGAGGTGGGCCGCTGGCGTGCGGAGTTACCGGCGCGCTCGGCGCGGGAGGTACGCTCCCCGGCCGACCGTTGCGCTTTCCCGCGCATTTGACGCTTGCCGCCACTCCGAACCTGGCGGTCAGAGCCTCGCGAGGGGTGCTCCCCGGCGCGCGCCTGCCGCTCGGCAGCTCCCTGAGTCGGCCGCTTCCCTTCGCGCGCCGAACGCTCAGCGCTCCCGCGCCCCGCGCCTTCACCGCCACGGCCTGCGCGCTCGCCTCCGCGTCCCCGGCCAGGCTGGGCGCGCTCGCTCGTCGGGCGCGGCGCCCCGCGCCCCGCCTGCTTCCCGCGCTTCGGAGTTTCGTTCACGCCCCTACCGTAGCGGCAATCCCTTGCCGCGGGAGCGATGCGCGCCGGGCGGCGCTATAGTGAGGCGGGTGGCACCCGAACCCGAAACCGCTTACGCGGCCCTCACCCACTGGTACGCCCAGCATGCCCGGCCGTTGCCGTGGCGTGAGACCACGGACCCGTGGTCGATCCTCGTGTGTGAGGTGATGAGCCAACAGACCCCGGTTGCCCGCGTGGAACCGGTGTGGCGGACGTGGATGGAGCGCTGGCCCTCCCCCGCCCACCTTGCCTCGGCCTCTCCCGCCGAGGTCCTTATCGCCTGGGACCGCATGGGCTACCCGCGCCGCGCACTGCGTCTGCAGGAGGCAGCGATCGCGATCACTGAGCGCGGCTCCTTCCCCTCCACCTACACCGATCTGCTCGCCCTGCCTGGCGTCGGCCCGTACACGGCGGCCGCCGTCGTTGCCTTTGCCTTCCGCGGCCGCAGCGTGGTGCTTGACACGAACATCCGCCGCGTGCTCGCCCGCTGGCACGGCGAGGCCCTGCCCGCGCCCACGCAGACCAAGGCCGAACTCGCTCGCGCCGAGGCTTTCGTTCCCGACGACGACCAGGCCTGGCTCTGGAACGCCGCCATCATGGAGTTTGGGGCGCTCGTCTGCACGGCCCGAACGCCCGCCTGCGATGCCTGCCCGCTCGCCACCCACTGCGAGTGGAATCTGGCCGGCAGCCCGGCCGACGCCTACGCCCACCGCCGCCGCCCGCAGGCCTGGGAGGGCACGAACCGGCAGGCGCGCGGGAAGATCATGGCAGCCCTGCGCCGCGGCCCCCACGACTACGACTCACTCCTCGCCGCCACCACCCTCCCCGCGGAGCGCTTCGGCCCGGCGCTCGACGGCGTTCTCACCGACGGCCTAGCCGAGCTAGTTTCGGGCCAATTCCGCCTTCCGCTAGCATAGAAGCCATGAACGAACTCAAGCTCGCCCGCGCCGGAGGCGTGCTCGGCGTCCTCGCGCTGACCATCCTCGCCCTCGGCCTGCTCATCCAGATCGCCGGCAAGCACGGCGCGCTCGTCGCGCTCATCCCGGGCGGGGCGGGCGCGGTGCTCGTGGCAGTGGGCGCCTACCTCATCGCTCTTTCGCGACGCCCGAACCCCGACCTCGCGTCCGCCGCTCGCCTGACGCGCGGGGCGGCCCTCGTCGCGACAGCGGTGGTGGTCGTGGGCGTGGCGGCAACTGCGATCGCCGGGATCGGCGTCATGACCACGATCATCCTCGCCCTGGTCGGCCTCCAGGCCCCGATCGGGCTGCGGATGACGGCGAACTTCCTGGCCGAGGGCGGCCGGGACCGCTAGAGCTGCTTGAACATGCGCGAATTGCCCAGGGTGTTGGGTTTGACCCGGGCGAGGGCTGCGGCGTCGTCATTGATGCGGACGTAGCCGAGCTCGGAGAAGAACTCGACTTCGAAGGTGAGGCAGAACAGGCGGCGGATGGCGAGACTGCGGGCGCGCGCCTCGAGCTCGTCTACGATCGCCTTGCCGATGCCGCGCCCACGGAACTCGTCGCGGACGGCGAGGGTGCGGATTTCGGCGATGGCCTCGCTAAAGACGTGCAGGGCGCCGCAGCCGACCACTTCGCCCTCCACCTCCGCCACCACGAATTCTTCGAGGCTTTCGAAGTATTCCACCAGGTCCTTGGCCACGAGCACGCGCTGGTGGGCGTAGGGGCGGACGACGTCGTAGATGGCGTGCACGTCCCGCGCACTCGCCGGGCGGATCATCGCAATGTCCCGGGCCCGGAGCGCATCGAGTACTCGTAGATGAGGTCGGCGGTGTCCTCGTCTACCACGAGGTCCGTGATGAGGCCGGCGCGCAGGGCCGCGACCGTGGCGACCACCTTGTCCGAGCCGGAGACGACGCCGATGCGCCGCGGGATCTTGCGCAGGTCGGTGGGCGTGGGGCCGGAGGCACGCGAGTTAATCTCCAGGTCCTTCCACGAGCCGTCGGCGCGAAGCAACACCGTGCAGATGTCACCCACCACGCCCTCGCAGCGCAGCGAGTCGAGCTCCTCGGCGCTGAGGTAGCCGCCCGAGTAGACCATGGAGGGGTTCTTCGCGGTGAGAGAGCCGATGCCGAACAGAGCGATGTCGGCCCGCTGTTGGATCTCGCGCACGGCCGCGATGGAGCGCTCCTGCCACAGGGCTTCGCGTGTGGCGGCGTAGTCGAAGAACGCGGGGACGGCGAAGTAGTGGACGGAGGCACCGAAGGCCCGGCCGAAGGCTTCCATGAGCGAGCCGGCATACGGCACGCCGCTGGTGGAGGCGTTGGCGGCGCCGTTGAGCTGGACCGCGATCGAGCCGCGTGCGGGCCGCGGGACGAGGTGGTCGACGACGGCGGCCACTGTGTTGCCCCAGGCCACGCCGATGACCGACTCGGGCTTCATGAGGTCGGAGACCATGATGCCCGCCACCTGGGTTACGGCGTTGAGCCGGCGCGTCTCATTGACCCCAAACGGGACGGGCACCACCTTCACATGCACATCGAATATCTGCGACAGGCGCACCTGCATCTCGCTGGCCGCCTCCTCGGGCGGGTGAATGGTGATCTGGATAAGACCTTCGTCCTTCGCCTCGGCGATGAGGCGGGAGACGGTGGAGCGCGAAACGGACAGTCGGCGGGCGATCGACTCCATCGTCTCCCCCTGGATGAAGTGCATGACGGCTGCTTCATAGGCCGCAAGGGAGCGGTCTTCTCGGTTCATCTCAGGCCTTTCCTCAACGTACGACAGACATATTCTACACGGCGGGTGCAAGTCATTTCAGTTCATCTGCACGGCCGTGCACACTTGGCCAAAATACTTTAAACCCCCCGTTTTCACACCACGCCTCGTGGAAAACACCGTAAATTGGTGATTAAGTCTCCGCGTAGAAATCGGAAGAACCATGAAAACTATAAACACCGATGTTGTTGTTATAGGCGGTGGAGCAACCGGGGCTGGCGCATTACGCGATCTGGCCATGCGTGGCTTCTCTGCTGTCCTTGTCGAGCGTGCCGATCTGGCACAGGGAACCTCCGGGCGGTTCCACGGCCTGCTCCATTCGGGTGGCCGTTACGTCATTTCGGACCCCCACTCGGCCACTGAGTGCGCCGAGGAAAATGAGATCCTGCGCCGAATTCACCCCGAATCGGTGGAGGAGACCGGCGGCCTGTTCGTCGTCGGCCCGAATGACGATCCGGAATTCTCCACCCGCTTCCTGCCCGCGGCCCGCGAAACGCAGGTGCCGGCCGAGGAGCTCGACGTCGCTGAGGCGTTGCGCATCGAGCCGCGCCTCAACCCGGGCATCCAGCGCGCGTTCCGCGTGCGTGACGGCTCAATTGACGGCTGGGGCATGGTCTGGGGCGCGGTCGAGTCCGCCAAGGCCTACGGCGCCCAGTGCCTGACCTACCACCGGGTCACCAAGATTGAAAACGAGGACGGCCAGGTCTCCCAGGTGGTCTGCACGGATGAGAAGACGGGCGAAGAGGTCCGCATCAACTGCCGTGCGGCCATCAACTGCGGCGGCCCCTGGGCGGGCCAGATCGCGAAGATGGCGGGCTGCCACGGGGTCGACGTCGTGCCCGGGCGCGGCATCATGATCGCGATGAACCACCGCCTCGTCAACCACGTGGTCAACCGCTGTATCCACCCCGCCGACGGCGACATCATCGTCCCGGCCCACACCGTCTCAATCATTGGCACCACGGATCAGAAGGAAGACGATCCGGACTTCCTCGTCATCCGCAACTCCGAGGTCCAGCAGATGCTCGACTCGGGCGAAGACCTGGTGCCGGGCTTCCGCAAGGCGCGCGCGGTTCACGCGTGGGCCGGCGCCCGCCCGCTGGTCAAGGACTCGCGCGTGGATGCCTCTGATACGCGCCACATGTCGCGCGGCATGTCGATCATCGACCACTCCACGCGCGACGGTGTGAAGGGCTTCTTCACCATCGCCGGCGGCAAGCTCACCACCTACCGCCTCATGGCGAAGAACATCGTGGACGCGCTGCTTGAGCAGATGGACGAGTTCGTCGAGTGCACCACCGAAACCGAGGCCGTGCCCTCGAACGCCACCCGTACCCACCGGGTCACGGACAGGCTGGAGGAAGCCGAAGCCGACCGCTTCGAAGACCCGATCATCTGTGAGTGCGAGCTCCTGCCCCGCTCCACGATTGAGAAGGAACTGGCCAAGCAGCCGGAGGCCAACCTTGACGACATCCGCCGCCGCACCCGCCTCGGGATGGGCCCCTGCCAGGGCACGTTCTGTGGCATGCGCGCCGCTGGCATCATGCACGAGGCCCTGGCGGGTCGCCTGGAGCGCGAAGAGAACGCGGACCGGACGTCGTCGATGCTGCGCCTGTTCGTCAAGAACCGCTACTCGGGCCTCGAATCCCTCATGTACGGCGAGCAGCTGCGCGAGGCCACGCTGAACAAGTGGATCCTCGCCGGCAACCTCGACATCGACCATCTGCCGGCCCCGACCGAGAAGGCCGTGCGTGCCACGGGCGACCTCGAGCTCATCCACGGCCGCCCCTCGGTGGCATAAAGGAGAAGAATCATGCGCATCATTGTTATTGGTTCAGGCCTTGCGGGCCTCACGGCAGCGCTCAAGTTGCGCGAGGCCGGCCACCACGTCGACATCGTGACCAAGGGCTGGGGCGGCCTGCTCCTGTCCTCGGGCACGCTCGATGTTTACGGCTGGGACAAGGACGGCCACCCCATCTCCGACCCGTACGCCGAGATCGAAACGCTCGTGGCCAAGGAGCCCGGCCACCCGTACGCCTCCATTGGGGCGGACGCGGTGCGTGAGGGCGTGGACTGGCTGTGTGCCACCACCGGCCTGTTCGCCAAGCCGGGCAAGAACGTCCTCATCCCCACCGCGATCGGCGCGGTTCGCCCCACGATCGCGGTGCAGAACACGATGGTCCCCTCCCTCATGGAGGACGGGAAGAAGTTCCTGGTGGTCGGCATCCGCCAGTTCCGCGACTTCCCCGCGGCCTTCATCGCCGACAACCTCGCCCGTTCCCCGCTGGCCAAGGTTGAGACACGGGCCGTGACCATCTCGCTCGCGCCACGCAAGCCGGAGGCCGACTCCACGGGCACCACCTTCGCCCGCGCCTTCGACGGCACCGCCGGGCTGGACGGCCCGGCCACTCGCGATTCGCTCATCAACGAGCTGCGCGGCCACGTCCGCGCGGGCGAAACGATCCTCCTGCCCGCGATCCTCGGCTTTTCGCCCGACGCTTACCAGGAGATCTCCGCCGAGCTCGGCGTGCCCGTGGGCGAGGTCCCGGTCCCGCCGCCGTCGATCCCCGGCCGCCGCATCAACGACGTGCTCATCCAGCTCTGCCACGACAAGCGGGTCGACATCTCCCTCAACGCCGAAGTCATCGGCTTCGAGGCAGACGGCGGCCACGTGACCGCGCTCAAGGTCCAGCGCGCCGGCCGCGTCACCACCAACAAGGTCGACGCCGTGGTCTACGCCGGCGGCGGTCTCGAGTCCGGCACCATCCAGCGCGACTCCTACGGAGACATCCGCGAGCGCGTCTTCGACCTGCCGCTGACGTTCCTCGACGCCGAGGACGCCGAAACGACGGGCGTGACCGGCTCGGTCATCGTCGACGGCAAGGACCTCTTCGGAACCGGGGTGAGCGTCAACGAAGACATGTTGCCGCTCGACGGCGACCGCCCGGTCTACGACAACCTCTACTTGGCAGGCTCCATCATCGGTGGCGCCCGCCCGTGGAGCGAGAAGTCCGGTGAAGGCATCGCGCTCGGCAGCGCTGTTGCCGCCACCCGTGCAATCCTCAGGAGGGATTAATCATGACCACCGTTGTTAACCCACTCGAGCACGCCAAGGCCTCCCTGGCCCGCGCGTCCCTCGACGCGTGCGTCAAGTGTACGATCTGCGAGTCGCAGTGCCCGGTTGTGCGCGCCACCCCGCTCTTCTCCGGCCCGAAGTTCGTGGGGCCGCAGGCTGAGCGCTTCCGCAACGGCGCCAGCGTGGACAAGTCCCTCGACTACTGCTCCGGGTGCTCGATCTGCACCACCACGTGCCCGCAGGGCGTGAAGATCGCCGAGATCAACGCCCAGGCGCGCGCCGTGATGAAGGCAGACCACATGCCGCTGCGCGACCGGATCATCCCCGAAACCGAACTTGAAGGCAAGCTCATGACCCCGTTCGCCCCGATCGCGAACGTGGCACTGGCCAACAAGCCGGTGCGCACGATCGTGGAGAAGGTCATCGGCATTCACCGTGACGCGCCCGTGCCCAAGGCCCAGACCTCCACGTTCATGAGCTGGTTCAAGAAGCACGAGAAGGAGCGCACCGGCCCCTTCTCCAAGGGCCCGATCGTGTTCTTCCACGGCTGCGCGGGCGGCTACTTCGAGGTCGCCACGTCGAAGGCCGCGGTGGAAGTGCTGGAGAAGCTCGGGTATGAGGTGCTCGTGCCGAAGCAGGGCTGCTGCGGCCTGGCACACCAGTCCAACGGCCTGTTCGGGCGTGCGTCGAAGAAGGTTCGCCAACTGTGCGATCAGCTCAACGCCGCGGGCAAGGACCTGACCATCGTGTCGGCGTCGGGATCGTGCGCGGGCATGCTGCGCCACGAGGCCCACGAGATCATGGGCCTGGACGATCCCACGCTGCTCGACGTCGGATCGCGCACCGTGGAGATCTCCGAGTTCATTCTTGAGCTCATCGACGCCGGTGAGTTCCCGGTCGAGGAGCTCAAGCGCTGGGACATCACGATCCCCTACCACCAGCCGTGCCAGGTCAAGAGCCAGGGCATCGGCAAGCCCGCGATCCGGATGATGGAGACCGTCCCCGGCGTCACGGTGATCGAGTCCGGCGAGGCCTGCTGTGGCATCGCGGGCACGTACGGCCTGAAGAAGGAAAAGTACGAGATCGCGCAGGCCGTGGGCAAGCCGCTGTTCGACATGATCAAGCGCACCAACCCCAAGCTCGCCGCGTGCGAGACCGAGACCTGCCGCTGGCAGATCCGCAAAGGCTCCGGCGCCACGGTCATCCACCCGATCGAGGTGATCCACCGGGCGCTCGGGCTGGCGTAACTGGTTCGGTGGCGGCTACCGCCGGCGATTAAAATAACCTGGACGATTCTGGGGCTATCTTCGTATATGAGGAGAACGCCCGGAAATCGTCCAGGTTATTTTCATGCTCGCCTCCTGACCGGGTTGCAACTCGTTGCCGGCGGCAGTCGTGCCGGCGGGGAGGGATGAAGCCTCACCGCTCAAGGTGATGGGGCGACTGCCGAAGGCGCAGGTCCCCGCTGCTGACCCGACCTGAATGGTTGATGCGCAGGCAGCGACTGGTTGCTGCGCGGGCGGGATCTGCGATACTTGAGCCATGTTTGAACAGATCACCGATCCCGTCGCCTACCACGGCGAGGGGCCCTGCTGGTCCGAGGAGTGGGGCGGCCTGCGCTTCGTGGACATGCTCGCCGGAGACCTCCTGACCCTCCTGCCCGACGGATCCATTCACCGCCTCCACACCGGCTCGCCGGTGGCCGCCTTCGTACGGCCGCGGGCGAGTGGCGGATTCGTGGTAGGGCTCGAGCGCGGGCTCGGGCTGGCCGATGAGCCCTTCGGCGACGTCCGCGCACTGTCAGAGCTCTGGTCCGATACCGACGTGCGCATGAACGAGGGCGGCACCGACCCGTGGGGCAACCTGTACGCCGGCTCGATGTCCTACACGCGGGTGCCGGGCGCCGGCAAGCTGTACAAGATCTCCCCCGACCTGACCTCGCGCGTGGTGCTGCCCAGCGTCACCACCTCCAACGGCATTGCCTTCTCCCCCGCCGGCGAGCGGGCCTACTACCACGACACGGCCACCCGGCGCACTGACGTGTTCGACGTGGTGGACCGAGAGCTGGTGGGCCGCCGCGAGTTCCACGAGGCCACGGGCACGAGCCCGGACGGGCTGGCAGTCGATAGAGCGGGGAACGTGTGGGTGGCACTCAACCGCGTGGGCAAGATCAGGCTCTACTCCCCCGACGCCGAGGTGTTGGGCGAATGGGACCTCCCGGTACGGCTGGTTACGGCTGTCACGCTCGGCGGGGAGGACGGCCGCGACGTCTTCGTCACCACATCGAGGGAGAATTTGGACGACCCGGAGCCGGGCGCGGGCGCGGTTTTCCGCGCCCGCGCCGAGGTCCCCGGCGTGCCGGTCACTCCCTTCGCGGGCTGAGCCCGGCCTGAGCCCACGTCGAATATCAGGACCCTGGAAGTTTTCGTCGCCAAAACCGGGCTTTTCGCACTCAAAGTCCTGATCTTTGACGGGCAGCGCGACTTCCCACCCCCGCCTCACCCGCCCGGCCCGGCGGGTGAGGGGGGCAACGTTCCTCCCTGGCGGGGCGGCGGCGCCGGGCGCGTTAGACTGGGCCCATGTCCACTCCCCTGTCGAATGATGGCCTGTTTGACCTGCCCGAATCCGCGCGCCAGCCGAATGCGCGCGTCATTTTGGTGATGGGCGCATCGGGCAGCGGCAAGACGCGTTTCACCACACGCACGGGCCTGCCGGTGGTCTCACTCGACGACTTTTACTATGACGGGAACCGGCCGGGGATGCCTATGCGCCACGGGATGGTTGACTGGGATTCGCCGTCCACGTGGGACCGCCAGGGCGCGGTGGACGCGCTGGTGGACCTGTGCACCACTGGTTCGACCACGGTGCCGGTCTACGACATCCCCACCTCCACGCGCGTGGGCGAGCGCAACCTCGATATGGAGGGCCGCCGCTACGTGCTAGCAGAGGGGATCTTTGCCCCCGAAATCATTGACGATCTCAAGCGTGAGGGCATCCTCGCCGACGCCCTGTGCATCAAGCGCCCGCGCCTGCAAACCTTCTGGTTCCGCCTCATGCGCGACCTGGACGAGGCCCGCAAGCCGCTACCCAACCTGCTGCGCCGTGGCGTCGCCCACTTCCTGGCCGAGCCGGCGATGTACCGCGAGGTCGAGGCGAAGGGCGCACGGCCCGTGTCCTACACCGAGGCCCAGGAAACCCTCACGCAGATGCTCGCCGCCCTCCGCTGGACCGAGTAGCACAGGAACACGCCGCCCACTTAGGGCGTTTGGGCATTGCCCCATCTTTCGTTTGCCTTTTCCTGGCCCCACCACACAAAGCGCACATGTGCACATTTTCCCAAGGCCGTTCTGGATCCTGTGCAAGTATTTTCAATTCAAACTGTCATGAACGCTTTGACGCACAAAAGAGCAAGAATAGGGACAGGCTTCCGAGTATTTTTTGGGCCGTCCGGCAAGGTCGCCGGAGATAGTCGCACAACTGAAAGAGGCAAATATGTCGCTTGGAGAAATCTTTGTATCCGAGTTCATCGGAACAACATTGCTCATTATCCTTGGTGTTGGTGTGGTCGCCAACAACCTCCTGACGAAGAATAAGGGCCGGGGCACCGGCTGGCTGATGATTAACTTCGGGTGGGGTCTTGCTGTGTTCATCGGTGTTTACGCCGCATACAAGACCGGCGGTCACCTGAACCCGGCCGTGACCCTGGGCGTCCTCGCCTCGGGCGCGGAGGAGTACGTTCCCGGCGTCGCCGTGAACTTCTCGAACACGATGATCTACATCGTCGCCCAATTCCTCGGTGCCTTCGTCGGTGCCGTGATCGCGTGGCTGGCATACAAGCAGCACTACGATGAGCACGACAACCAGGCCGAGGTGCTCGGCACCTTCGCCACCGGCCCGGAGATCCGCAACCCGCTGTGGAACACCATCACTGAGGCCATCGCTACCTTCGTGCTCGTCGCCTGGGTTCTCTTCAACGGTGGCAGCCCGACGGCGGTCGGCCCGCTCGCCGTGGCCCTCGTGATCGTCGCCATCGGCGCCTCCCTCGGTGGCCCCACCGGCTACGCCATCAACCCGGCCCGTGACCTCGGCCCGCGCGTCGCACACGCCGTGCTCCCGATCAAGGGCAAGGGTGGCAACGACTGGGGTTACTCCTGGGTGCCGATCGTCGGCCCGACCATCGGTGGCGTGCTCGCCGGCCTCATCTTCGGCGCAAACGCACTCAACGTCCTCGGTATGTAAGGTACGACGCCGCCCGGTTCGCGCGCCTTGTGGGCGCCGGTCGGGCGGCGCCGCCCATCCGGGCGAAGAAATATTTCTCAACCAGATTCTCGGCGTTGGCCATTTGTGAAAACTGTGATCAGCGCCCCATTCCATCGCTATTATTTCAAGTAACCGTTCAACGACGAAGGGAACTCAATGACTGAGAAGAAATACGTAATGGCAATCGACCAGGGCACCACCTCGTCCCGTGCGATTATCTTCGACCACTCCGGAACCATCGTTTCCGTGGGTCAGATGGAGCACGAGCAGATTCTGCCCAAGGCCGGTTGGGTTGAGCACAACCCGATTGAGATTCGTGACAACGTTCGCGAGGTCATTGGCCAGGCTCTGGCCAAGGCCAACATCAACCGCCATGAGATCGCGGCTGTTGGTGTGACCAACCAGCGCGAGACGGCCGTCGTGTGGGATAAGAACACGGGCGAGCCGGTGTACAACGCTATCGTGTGGCAGGACACCCGTACTGACAAGATTGTTCGCGAGCTTGCTGGTGACGAGGGCCCGGACAAGTACAAGGAAATCTGTGGCCTTGGCCTTGCCACCTACTTCTCTGGCCCGAAGGTCAAGTGGATCCTTGACAATGTTGAGGGGGCACGCGAGAAGGCCGAGGCGGGCGACCTCCTCTTCGGCAACACCGACACCTGGGTGATCTGGAACCTCACCGGTGGCCCCAACGGCGGTGTCCACGTCACCGACGTGACCAACGCGTCGCGCACCATGCTCATGGACGTGCGTGAGCTGCGTTGGCGCGAGGACATCTGCGCGGACATGGGCATCCCGATGTCGATGCTCCCGGAGATCAAGTCCTCCTCCGAGGTCTACGGCTACGGCTCGAAGAACTCCCTCATCATCGACACCCCGATCGCTGGCGACCTTGGCGACCAGCAGGCGGCCACCTTCGGCCAGGCCTGCTTCGAGAAGGGCATGGCGAAGAACACCTACGGCACCGGCTGCTTCATGCTCATCAACACGGGCAACGAGGCGATCACCTCGAAGAACGGCCTGCTGACCACGGTGTGCTACAAGATCGGCGATCAGGCTCCGGTCTACGCGCTCGAGGGTTCGATCGCTGTGACGGGCTCGCTCGTGCAGTGGCTGCGCGACCAGCTCGGCATCATCACCTCCGCCCCGGAGATCGAGACCCTTGCTGAAACGGTTGAGGACAACGGCGGCGTCTACATCGTCCCGGCGTTCTCCGGCCTGTTCGCCCCGTACTGGAAGGACGATGCCCGAGGCGCGATCGTCGGCCTGACCCGCTACAACAACAAGGGCCACCTGGCTCGCGCGGTCCTCGAGGCCACCGCGTTCCAGACAGCCGAAGTTCTCGAGGCCATGAACGCCGATTCGGGCGTTGAGCTCGGCGAGCTTCGTGTTGACGGCGGCATGACCGCGAACGATGCACTCATGCAGTTCCAGGCTGACATCCTCGGTGTGGAGGTCGTCAAGCCGGTCGTCGCTGAGACCACCGCCCTCGGTGCCGCCTACGCGGCCGGTATCGCGGTTGGCTTCTGGGCCGGCGAGCAGGACGTCATCGCCAACTGGCAGGAGGACAAGCGTTGGTCGCCCAAGATGGACGCCGACGAGCGTGCTCGCCAGATGCGCCTGTGGAAGAAGGCCGTCACCCGTACGTTTGACTGGGTCGACGACGACGTGCGTGCTGAGTAAGCACCAGGCCACAGCGTAGCAGGTGGGCGGATCCAATCGGATCCGCCCACCTTCACGTTTGCGGCAAGAACTATGCGCGCGCGGTCGGCTTGACGAACGGGAACAGGATCGTCTCGCGGATGCCCAGGCCGGTGAGCACCATGAGCATGCGGTCGATGCCCATGCCCATGCCGCCCGACGGCGGGAAGCCCTGCTCCATCGCCTCGATGAAGGACTCGTCCAGCTGCATGGCTTCCGGGTCACCCGCTGCGGCCTCGAGCGACTGCTGGGTGAGGCGCTCCCGCTGAATCACCGGGTCAGCCAGCTCAGTGTAGGCGGTGGCGATCTCCACGCCCCGCACGTACAGATCCCACTTCTCGGTCAGCCCCGGCTTGGAGCGGTGGTTGCGGGTGAGCGGCGAGGTGTCCTCCGGGAAATCGAAGACGAAGGTGGGCTCCCACAGCTTAGAACCAACCAGCTCCTCCCAGATGTCCTCGGCGATCTTGCCGGCCACGGCGTATTCCTTGACCGCGATGTCGAACTTGTCCGCGATCTCCACCAGGTGTTCGCGTGGGGTCTCTACCGTCACTTCCTCCCCCACGGCCTCGGACAGCGAGGTGTAGAGGTCGAGGCGCGCCCACTCGCCACCCAGGTCGTACTCAGTGCCGTCGGCGAGGGTCACAGTGGTGGTGCCGAACAGGTCACGTGCCGCGTTCTGGATGAGATCGCGGGTGAGGACCGCCATCTCCTCATACGTGGCGAAGGACTGGTAGGCCTCCATCGCGGAGAACTCCGGCGAGTGCGTGGAATCCGCGCCCTCGTTACGGAAATTCTTCCCGATCTCAAACACGCGCTCGATGCCGCCCACCACGGCCTTCTTCAGGTACAGCTCGGTGGCGATGCGCAGGTAGAGGTCCTGATCGTAGGCGTTGATGTGGGTCTCGAACGGGCGGGCCGCGGCGCCGCCGTGGAGCGGCTGCAGGATCGGAGTTTCCACCTCGATGTAGCCGCGGTCGTCGAACGTCTTGCGGATGGACTTCATCATGCCCGCGCGCAGGCGCACGATCCTGCGCGCGGCGTCACGCGTGATGAGGTCGAGGTGGCGGTTACGCACGCGGGTCTCCTCGCCGAGCGCCATCTCGGTGCCGTCCTCCGCCGTGAACATCTTCGGCAGCGGGCGGATCGCCTTGGAGGCCAGCTGCCAGGACGTGGCGAAGATCGACAGCTCGCCGCGCTTGGAGGCGCCCACATAGCCGTCCACCCACACGAAGTCGCCCAGGTCCACGTCGGCCTTCAGCGCGTCCAGCGCCTCCTTGCCTACGTTCGCCAGCGAGAAGATCACCTGGATGCGCTCGCCGTCACCCGCCTGTAGCTGGCTGAAGGCGATCTTGCCTGACGGGCGGAACAGCATGACGCGCCCGGCGAGCTCCACGCGCTCCTCGGTCAGCTCATCGCCGGGCTGGAGCACGACGTCAGCGCTCACCTTTTCCCCCTCGCGCTCCACCGCATACTTCGCGCGCACGTCCGCGATGGTGTGCGTGATCTCGAGGTGGGGCGGGTACGGGTCACGGCCGGCGGCGAGCAGGCGGGCCCGCTTTTCCTTGCGGACGGCGAGCTGGTCGGAGGTGTCGTCGTAGTTTTGCTGCATGGGTGTCCTTTTCTTCTCGCGAGGCCCCTGAGGCGGGGCCCTGTGGCTGGGCGCTCTTAGAGCTGGTCCTTGATATAGCGCGGGAGGATGTCCGCAATCGTGGTCAGCGCGTAGTTCGGCTGGTCCTTGCGCTTGAGATCGCGCGCCTGGTCCGCCGTGGCGCTGCCGGTCAGCACGAGCGCGGTGGGCACGCCGTAGCGCTTGGCCATGCGGATGTCGGCGCCGAGGGAGTCGGTGACGAACAGCGAGTCCTCCGGGCGGACCTGAATGTCATCGAAGATCATCTCGAGCAGGTCGGTCTCGGGGCTACCGAGGTTCTTGGTCAGGCGTTTACGCGTGGCTGTCTCGAGTGCAGTGATGATCGGCAACGTGCCCGGCTCGCGCGAGCCGTCGGGCATGCGGCGCACCCGCCGCAGCGACGTACTGATGAGGTCCGCCCCGTTGTCCGCGATCGCGTGGTAGGCGGTGGAGAACATCTTCATGTCGAAATCGGAGGTGAAGCCCACGATCACCAAGTTGGTCTCCGCCGCCTTGTCCGTGACCTCGATCCCGTTCGCCGCAAGCTCGTCGCGGAAGCGTGTACCGCCTGCCACGAACACCTTCGCGCCCGGGTAGGAGTTCTTGAGGTAGCGCGAGGCGAGGGTGGCCGGGGTGATGACCTCATCGGCCGTGATCTCAATTCCCTCGTCGCTCATCATCTCCACGAGCTGGGCCGGCGTCACGTCCGACAGCCAAGACATGAAGCGGAACGGCCGGTTGAGGTGGTCGAGCGCGTCGATCACCATCTTCAGCTTCGGCATGAGGTTCGTGCCCGCATACAGGCCCGCGTCAATGTTGATGAGGTAGGCGTCGAACACGCGCCCAGGGGATTCCTCGACCATGACGTCAAGGTTGGTGATCCGCGAGGAGATCTCCTCATCGCTGGAGAATTCGGAGGCCGAGGTCACGGCTTCCGTGGATTCCGATTCGGACTTGGATACCATGCCACGCAGCCTGTCCACGTCAGGGACGAGCGCCTTGGGATGGATCTTGGGGATCTTCGGAAAACGCATGTTCTTCTCCTATCGTGCGTGGTCGAAGGGGATGCCCGACGCGGTGAGGCCGTGCCCATCGGGCACCTGGCCCGGGTCGCTGCCCGCACCGTGGATACGATTCTGGCGATCGACGTAGATGACCTTCGGTTCGTACGTGCGGGCCGAGTCATCGCCCATCTGGCTGTAGCACATGATGATGACCAGGTCCCCCACGTCGACCAGGTGGGCCGCCGCGCCGTTGAGCTTGACCTCGCCCGCGCCACGTGCACCTGGGATGACGTAAGTGGTGAGCCGGGCTCCGTTGGTCACGTCCACGACGTCGACCTGCTGGCCCGGCAGGATATCCGCGGCCTCGAGCAGATCGAGGTCCACAGTAATGGAGCCCACGTAGTGCAGATCCGCCCCAGTGACGGTGGCCCGGTGGATCTTGCCGGTGAGCATCGTTCGCAGCATCATCGAAGCTCCACCTCCATGTTGTCGATGAGGCGGGTGGGGCCCACGTACGCGGCGGTGACGAGCAGGCCGGGGCCGTGCGCGTGATCGTCAAGGAAGGCGAAGGTGGCCGGGTCAACCAAGTGGAGGTAGTCGAGGCGCACGCCGTCGGCCGCGTGCAGTTGCGCGCGCACCGAGTCCCGCACCTCCCCCGCGCTCGCCCCCGACTCCGCGAGCTCCACCCCGCGGCGCAGGGCCGTGGACAGGGCGAGGGCCTGGGCGCGCTCGGCATCGGAAAGGTAAGAATTGCGCGAGGACAGCGCCAGGCCCGACTCATCGCGCTTGATCGGCACCGCCCGCACGTCAATGCTCATGTCCAGGTCATCTACCATCGTGCGCACGAGTGCAAGCTGCTGGGCGTCCTTCTGCCCGAAGAACGTCATGTCCGGGCGGACCAGGTTGAACACCTTGTGGACCACCTGGAGCACGCCGGCGAAGTGCCCGGGCCGGGTGGCGCCCTCGAGCACGCGGGCCATCGGCCCCGGGTCAATCCGCACGAGCGGTTCGCGCGGGTACATCTCATCATTCGTGGGCAGGAAGGCCACATCCACGCCCTCGCGCTCAAGCAACGCCAGATCCGCAGCCTCGGTGCGCGGATAGGCGGCGTAGTCCTCATTCGGGCCGAATTGGAGCGGATTAACGTACACCGACGCCACCACGGTCTGCGCCGCGGCGCGCGCCGCCTTCAGCAGCTGGGCGTGCCCGTCGTGCAGGGCCCCCATGGTCATGACAAGCGCGCGGGTGCCATCGGCCTTCGCCAGGGCGCTCGCCAACTCGCTGCGTGTCCTACAGATTTCCATATCTGCCATTCTATCTTCCCCCATGCGAGCAGCGAGCGGCGCCGACGATGGTATGCAACTCATTTGCCTCTGTTTCGCCGATAACGCCCGCCATCAACGCCCGCTCCACGAGGCGCTCCAACAGGTCCAGGTCCGCCTTCGCGACGTCGGCCAACTCCGGCGACTCCACCGCCAACGTCCCCAACGCCTCCACGCGCTGCGCGGCTTCCTCCGCACTGGGTGGCGCCGACGGACGAGGCACACCAGCCCCCGCTCTGTTCGCGCCCACGACGCCGTCCGGGCCCGCCCCGCCCACCGCTCCCGCTACGCCCGCGGCTGGGCCCATGCCCGCACTGGCACCCCCAGCAGAGCTCACATACGCACCCGCCGCGTTGCCCGCGAAGAGCCCGCGATCGAGGCCGGCCTGGGCCCACTCGCCGAGCAGATCACCCGGCTGCGCCACACCGATCTGCGCCAGCACTCGCCCCGCCTGGGACGCGGCCAACTCCACGCCCTGGCGCGCATGGGCGAGCGCGGCCGCATAGATCGCGCGGTCAGCAGAGTTCACCACCACGCCCTGCGCGCCCATCTCCGCCGCGAGCGCCAGCCCGATCGGCTGGATCGCGTTCGCCGCGGAGACCACGACGTGCGCGCCCTGGAGCCGGGCAACGTCCACCGACGTGCCCGAGAACTCCATGACCGGGTGCAACGCCAGCGTGAGCGCGCCAGCCGCCTGCGCCGGCGCCAGCACCTCCACGCCCCGCCGCGCCGAGGTGTGCACCACGATCTGGCCGGCCTGCCACGCGCCCAGCTTGGCCAGGCCGGCCACGAGGCCCTCGAGCTCCTCATCCGGCAATGCCAGAATGACCAGCTCGGAGCGCTCCACGATCGCCGGCACGTCGAGTGCCGGCACTCCCGGCAACATGACCTCCAGCCGCTCCCGCGACTGCGGCGAGGGCGCGTGCGCGCCCACGATCCCGTGCCCGGCCGCGCGCAGCGCGCTGCCCAGCGCCGCGCCCACGCGCCCCGCGGAGATGATGCCAATCCCCATGCGTCCCGTCGAATTCTCCATGTCCACCATCCTAGCCACCGCCTCCGACAATTCTTTTCTGCCTCCGGTCCGCCCGCATCGTTCCGTCCGCACACGTGCCCCCAGCGCAGGCCCCGCGCCCAACGCGAACCGCGCCACGGCGTCGTGAAAAAGACCCGCCAAGCAGCGAACGCAAACCGGCCCACGGCGTCGGCGTTCGGCTCTCAGCGTGAAACACCAAAGCCTCGCAGAAAAGGCACAATCACCTGCGAAAATGACGCCCCAAAGAATTACCGTTCTATTGCATGGGCCAGGTAACGATGGGACAATTGCAACATGAAGAAAATAATCAATAACCCCAATGACGTGGTCACTGATTCCCTCGTTGGGGTGGCCGCTGCCCATCCGGACCTTGAGGTCGATATTCCCCGTCACATCGTCTACCGAGCAACGAAGAAGGAGGGCAAGGTCGCCCTCGTCTCCGGTGGTGGATCCGGCCACGAGCCGCTCCACTCGGGCTTCGTGGGTGAAGGCATGCTGGACGCGGCATGCTGCGGCGAGGTCTTCACATCGCCGGTCCCCGATCAGATCATGGAGGCCACCGCCAAGGTTGATTCCGGCGCCGGCGTCCTCCACATCGTCAAGAACTACACGGGCGACGTGATGAACTTCGAGATGGCCGCCGAAATGGCTGCCGACATGGAGGGCACCCAGGTCAAGGCCGTCATCGTGGAGGACGACGTGGCGGTCCAAGACTCCCTCTACACCGCGGGCCGCCGCGGCGTGGGCGGCACCCTGTTCGTGGAGAAGATCGCCGGCGCACTGGCAGAGGAGGGCGCGGATCTCGACGCCGTCACCGCCGTTGCGCAGAAGGTCGCCGATTCCACGCGCAGCTTCGGCATGGCCCTCACCTCTTGCACGGTCCCCGCGGCCGGCAAGCCCACCTTCGAGCTGGGCGAGGATGAGATCGAGCTCGGCATCGGCATCCACGGCGAGCCGGGCCGCGAGCGCCGCGCGCTCCAGCCGGCACACGAGCTGGCCAAGGAGCTGGTGGAGCCGATCCTGGCGGACATGGACTTCACTGGCGCGCCCGTGATCGCCATGCTCGGCGGCATGGGCGGCACCCCGCTGTCGGAGCTGTACCTCATGTACGGCGAGGTGGCGAAGCTGCTGGAAGACGCCGGCGTGACTGTAGCCCGCGTGCTCGTGGGCGACTACGTGACCTCGCTCGAGATGGCCGGCTGCGCCCTGTCGCTGCTCAAGGCTGACGACGAACTGTTGCGCCTGTGGGATGCCCCCGTCGTGACCACCGGACTGAGGTGGGGTAAGTAATGCCCGAACTGCAGCCTTTCGCGGCCTGGATGGCCGGATTCAAAACCAGGATTGATGAGCAGGCGGACTACCTGACCGATCTGGACCGCCAGATCGGCGACGCGGACCATGGCTCCAACATGGCCCGCGGCGTGCAGGCGATCTCGGAGATCGACCTAGATGCGGTCCCAGAGGCCGGCGCCTACCTGAAGAAGGCGGGCATGGCTCTGGTGTCGAAGGTGGGCGGCGCGTCCGGCCCGCTGTACGGCACGCTACTCATGCGGATGGGCGGGGCTCTGCCCGAAGGCGAGCTCACTCGCGAGGGCTTCCTCGCCGCCCTCCGCACCGGCGTCGAGGCCCTGCAGGCGCGGGGCAAGGCCGAGGTGGGAGACAAAACGATGCTTGACGTCTGGTTCCCCGCACTTGAGGCCGCCGACTCCGCGGAAGGCTCCCTTGCCGACGCCCTCGCTGCTGCCGCCGCCGCAGCGCGCACGGGTGCGGAGGCCACTATCCCGATGATTGCCCACAAGGGCCGCGCCTCCTACCTCGGAGAACGCTCGAAGGGCGTGAAGGATCCGGGTTCGGCCTCCTCCGTCCTGCTCATTGAGGCAGCGCTGGAGGCATTTGGTGACTAACGTCGGCCTCGTTGCCGTCTCGCACTCGGCGCCACTGGCGGCCGCAGCTCGCGACCTCGCGCTCGACATGGGCAGGGACGCGGTGATTGTGGCCGCCGGCGGCGCCGATGGCGGTTTCGGCACCTCTGCAGAACTCATCTCCGCCGCGATTGAGGAGGCGGACGGCGGCGCGGGCGTGGTCGTGCTCGTTGACCTCGGATCGGCGGTCATGTCCACGGAGATGGCGCTCGAATTCATTGACCCGGACATGGCCGAGCGCACCACCGTGGTGCCCGCTCCCCTGGTGGAGGGCCTGGTGGTGGCCGCCGTCGCGGCGGGCGCTGGTGCCAGCCGCAAGGACGTGGCACGCGAGGCCATGGGCGCGCTCGCCGCGAAGGAGGCCGACATTCCCTACGCGGACGCGGCCGGTGGCGCTATGGGCGCGGGCGGCGTCGACGACGACGGGCCCGACACGCGCGAGTGGATCTCGCGCACCTACGTGGTGGACGACCCGGCGGGCCTGCACGCTCGGCCGGCTGGCGCACTCGTGGCGGCGGTGGCACCGTTTGACGCGGAGGTGCGGGTCTCGCACGTCGGCAACGGGCGGGGGCCGGTGGTCGCACGCTCGATGACGTCCCTCATCTCGCTCGGCGTGCTCGAAGGCGACGAGGTCCTGGTGCAGGCCACCGGGCCTGAGGCGGAAGCCGCGCTCGACGCCGTCGGGGAACTCGCCCAGCGCGGGTGGCTCGCCAAGGGCGAAGCCAAGCCCGAATCCCCCATCCCCGCACACAAGCGGCAGACCGGCTCCGGCATGGAGATCGCGGTGGGGCCCGCGCTCGTGTGGAACGCCCAGCCGCGCCCGGAGCTCGGCACCGAGCCGAAGAACCAGGCCGACGCCTACGCCGAGGCGCGCGAGGCTGTGCGCACCTACCTCTCGTCCCTCGGGGACGACCCGATCCTCACCTTGCAGGTGGGACTCCTCGACGACCCGGTCTACGCCGGACGCATCACAACCGCGATCGACGCCGGCAAGCCCGCCCAGATCGCGGTTCACAACGCCACACAAGACACGGTGGCCGAGTACCTCGACCTGCCCACCGCCTACCTGCGCGAACGCTCAGAGGATGTCAAGGCTCTGGGCGACCTTCTCATCCAGGCGCTCCACGGCCTGCCGCTCGGCGGACTGGCCGCCGCGATAGCTGACTTCGGGCGCGACCCCGTGGTGGTGCTCGACTCGCTCACCCCGGCCCTAGCCTCGGAGATCGACCCCGGCTCGGTGATCGGCATCCTCGCCGCCACCGGCTCGGCCACCGGGCACGGCGCCCTCATCGCCTCCGCGAAGGGCATCCCCGTCATCACGGGCAAAGAGATCGCGCGTGACATCACGGAGGGCCAGGAGGTAGCGCTCGAGCCGCGCTCGGGGATGGTCTACGTGGACCCGACGCGGGCCCAGCTCCACGAACTGCTGCGCGCCTCCAAGGAACAGGCCAAGCTGGCGAAGGCAGCCCGCGAGCACGCCCACGAACCGGCCATGTTCGATGGGCGGCAGATCTACGTGCGCGCGAACGTGGCCCTGGCCAGCGACGCGGAACTCGGTGCCAAGAACGGGGCCGACGGCTCGGGGCTGGTACGCACCGAGGTGCTGTTCGCCGACTGGGATCACCGGCCCACGGTGGACGAGCAGGCGGAAGTCTTTACTCAGATCGCCGAAGCGCTCGGCACCGAACAGCCGATCACGCTCCGCACGTGGGACGTGGGGGCCGACAAGCCCGTGTCCTTCTTCGACTCCGAACCGGAGGACAACCCGTTCCTGGGCGTACGCGGGATCAGGCTCATGCAGCGCATACCCGACGCGCTGGTCGACCAGTTCCGCGCCGCGATCCGCGTGGCCCAGCACGCCAACATCAAGGTGATGATCCCCATGGTCACCACCGTTGCCGAAGTGGTGTGGGCACGCGAGATGTTCAACGTGGCCGTGGAGGCCGAGGGTCGGCCCGACGAGCTACCCCAGTTCGGCATGATGCTCGAAACCCCGGCGGCGCTACTCAACGTTGCCGCATTCGATGAGAAGGTGGACTTCTTCTCGGTGGGCACGAACGACCTGATCCAGTACATGGCGGCCACCGACCGCGGCAACTCCGCCGTAGCGCCCGTGGCCGACCAGGTGATCCCGCTCGTGGTGGACCTCATCGCGGACACGGCCCGCAAGCTCGAGTCCCCCCTCGGCATCTGCGGCGACTTGGCCTCCTCCGAGGAGCACGTGCCCCAGCTGGTGCGCGCCGGGGTGGCCTCGCTCTCCGTGCGCCCGGGCCTGGTGCCCCAGATCAAGGCGGCAATCCGGGCGATCAAGTAGCCGGGCAGTCAGCCGGGAGACTGTGACGAGCCGGGCAGCCAGGGTGCCGGGCCGGGGCAAATTAAAACATTTTGGACGTATTTGGGGCGATCTCCTCATATACGGAGATCGCCCCAAATACGTCCAGTAAATTCAAATCACGGGCTGAGCTAGACTCCCACGCGCTCCCGCCAGGTGTCGATCGACTCGCTCACGCCCACGTGCCGCGCCTGCGCGCTGAGCTCGTTTTCCACCCAGACCATGCGCTCCACATCGGACACCGCCATGTTCTTGTGCGTGGCCGACGCGAACGACACCAGGTCAAGCTCAATCTCACCCAGGCCCAGACGGCGTTGGATCGGACCTTGCTTCATCTTCACCGACTGCGTGTGGTCCTGCCACACGAACATGACCCGCCGCCCGAAGCGCCCGCGCCGGAACACGGCTACCTTCGGGGTCAGGCACACGCCGCGCGACTTGTACGTAATCGGGTCGAACCACTTGGCCTGATCCGGTGAGGACAGGAAGTGGCGGCCCGTGCCCGACCCATCCAGGGCGTCGCGGATGAGGCCGGCGTCGTCGGCGGTGCCGGCGTCGGGAAGCATGGTCCACAGCACGCGCAGGGCTTCCTCGCGCGAGCCGGCAGGGATAATAATTTCGGAGCCGGGGGTGTCGCCGGAGGTGTCGAGCGTGGCGGCGCCGGCCAGGGTGGCCGTGACCTCCCACCAGTCCTTCCAACGCCACAGCATCGGGCGGTGTAGCTCGATGGCATGCAGGCGCGCCGGCGGAATGGAGCGGGTGGTGAGCGTGGTCAGTCCCCCACGCACGCGCAACCCGTTCGCCGATAGGTATACCTTCGTGCCGTACTGCCCCAGCGAGGATTTGACGAACGTGTAGGCCGAGCCGACCACCAGGAAGATCACCGCCATGAGGGTCTCCCCCAGCCAGATCGAGCCCACCAGCATCGCTAGCGTTACCGTCAACACCGACAGGAACGTGGGGCTCAGCAGTCGGGAGGCGATGAGGCGGGAGGTGGGCATCTCGAAGATGAGCTGGTCGAGCTCGGTGTCGTCAGGGTCAAAGATGGGGATCGCCGGAGCGGCCCCGGTGGCGGCGGGCTGGCCGGTCTCCCCGGGTTGGCCTGCGTCTGGCTGGCCCGGCAGGCCGGCGTGATCAGGTCCGACGACGCCGGTAGCGCCCGTCGCGCCCGCGGCGTGGTCGGTGGCGCCCGTTTGGTTCGCGGCGCCGGGTTGGCCTGCGTCAGGCTGGCCGCCGAGCACCGAGCCGGGGGTCGCCGCGGGGGCGGTGGAAGCTGGGGCGACGGCTTCGTTGGCAAGACCAATCGGGCGGCCGGCGCGGGCGTTGGCAAGGCCCTGCAAGACCTCCTTTCGCAGGGCAGCGCAGTCGGCCATGGTGAGCAGGCCGAGCGTGATGCCCTCGTCGGAGCCCGCGGACTCGACCTTGACCGAGCCGAAACCGAAGATGCGGCCGAAGATCTTCTGCTCCACCTCCACGCTCTGCACGCGATCCCAACGCATATGCTTGTGACGCTTGATGAGGACGCCGGAACGGTGGTGGATGCCGGAGTCGACCACGGCGAAGGATGCGAAGCGCCACACCACCCACGAGCACACGACCACCACGATCGTGAGCAGAACCAGGGCCCCAGCCGCGATCAAGATCCACATGAGGGTGATGTGGGAGGCGGCGTCACGAAGCTCGTCCACGCCATCTTCAAGCAACGACTGCAGGATGTTGTACAGGAAAATCGCGAGCGCCACCCACAGCACGCCGCCATTGGCCAGCGGGGTCACCTTGTGGAACTTGCGCCACGCGCCCTCGGGCACGGATTCGCCGAGCGTACGCTTGTCGCTCACAGGCCCTCCATCCTCGCCTCGCCCAGCGCGGTCAGCTTCTCGCGCAGGCGCTCGGCCTCCTCAATCGCCACCCCGGGGATGGAGGCATTCGAGCCCGCCGACGCCGTCACCAGCTCAATCGACCCCAGCCCAAAGCGCTTCAGCAGCGGACCCGTGCCCACCTCCACCTGCTGCATGCGGCCGTAAGGCACCACGGTCACGGAATGGAACATGATGCCGGAGCGGATGAGGAGCTCGTCCTCCAGCTCGGCGTAGCCGAACGCGCGGGCCCGGCGCAGCGCGAACGGGACCTGGATCAGCCACACCACCGCCCAGATCGCAAAGCCGACCCACCACAGCACGCCCGGGAAGCTCGCACTCCCGAGCAAAATCCCGGGGATCGCGCCGACCACCACGATCACGATCACGGCGACCGACCAGCGGATGGCCTGCACCTTCGTGTATCCGGGGTCCAAGGGGATGAAAACGGTGTCCTGGGCAAGTGGATGTCTCATGTCTGACATTCTACCGCCCGCGCGGCCGGCCCCGTCCACCTAGCCTCTGAGGCTCAGCGGATTCGAGCTCGTGGCCGAGGTCGGGAGGATTGCCGTCGCTTGCCCGTGTGAGGCCTACCCGCAGAAGCTGTACTAAACCGCAAGATGCGACACTACTTTCCCGTTATGTAGTGCCGCATTTGTCAGTTTAGTGCCGCATTTGGACAGGGCGGGCCCTGCGCACGACGCCGTGGCGCGGTTCGCGGCCCCTGCGCACGACGCCGTGGCGCGGCTCGCGGCCCCAGCACGGCGCGCGGCCCCAGCACGGCGAACGGCTAGGCGCTGGCAGCGGCGTCGGGGCTCGGGTCGTCGTAGGTGCACCAGCGCTCGCCAACGAGCGCCGCCACGGTCATGATGATCGACGCGATCCCGGCGAGGAGGGCGTTGTGCGCGTTGTCGGTGAGGAAGACCGCCGAACCGGCATAGTAGGCCACCGCGACGCCAAGCGCGCCGCCAGCCATCAGGGTGCCGCCACGCGACGTGGCCTGGGTCAGCACCCAGATCCGGGCGGCATACAGCTGATCGACCGGGCGCTTGCCCCGGCGGTACTGGCGCACCAGCCACGCCTGGCTGATCACCACCGCGCCGATCGCCAGCGGCGCGAGGAACAGCCAAAACGGCACTGGCACCGGGCTGGCGCCAGAGCGGATGAACACCGACGTCAGCGAAAAAACCGTGATCCCCGCGACTAACCCTGCCCCGACCAACATCGAGATCGACGTGGGGCGCAGCTTCGGGCTCTCGCTCATGCTGGCTCCCCCAGGGGCTGGACCCGCTGGTCGGCGACGCCGGCGAGCAGGCTCACGACGGGGTGGCCGGCGAGGCGCGCGCCCGGGTCGACGGCGGCCCAGGGCTCGAGCACGAAGCGCCGCTCGGCGGCGCGCGGGTGGGGCAGGGTTAGGCGCGGGGTGTCGAGTTCGAGGCCCGCATAGGTGACGATGTCGAGGTCGAGCGTGCGCGCACCCCAGCGCTCGGATCGGACCCGCCCGTGAGCCGCCTCGATCCCCTGCAGGGCGTCGAGCAGTTCGAGGGGCGATAGGTGCGTGTCTAGCAGCACCACGGCGTTAACGTAATCCGGCTGCCCGGCCTGGCCCTCCGCCAGTCGCGGCGCGGTGTCATACAGCCCCGAGGCCGCGACGACAACTCCCAGCTCGCCCAGCTCCTCGATCGCGGCGCGCACGTGCCCGGCCGCATCGAGGTTGGACCCGACGCCGATCACGGCCCGCTCCGCGCCCGCCGGCGCCGACAGCTGGCCGCCGGCTTGTGCCGCAGCCCCGGCACCCGGGGCCACAGCCAGCCCGGCCGCGAGCCCATCGCCCGCCGACCCGGCCTCCAGGGCCCAGCGCTCGAGCGTGACGGCCACGTCGGTGAACTCGTGCGGGATCGGTGCCTGCGGCTTATGTACAGTCACCTCCACGCCCGCGGCTCCAAAGCCCAGCGCCCGCTCGGCGATGCGGCCGGCCAGGGTCTCGATGAGGTCCGCGTGGTCACCCTCGATCACGCCTACCACCATGTCGGCCACCTCGGCGTAGTTGATGGTGTGGGCGACATCGTCGGTGGCAATCGCCCGCGAGATGTCGAGGTGTAGCGCCACGTCGACCACGAAGTCCTGCGCCTCGGCGTGCTCGAAGTCGAGCACGCCGTGCATGCCGCGGACTCGCAGGCCGGTGAGGCGGATCGTCGACAGGGCCATCACAGGCCCTTCATCATGCGGGCCACGCCGATCGCGGTAGCCGTGGCGGCCACGTTGTGCACGCGCACCGCCCACACCGACTCCGCGATGAAGGCCGCGATCGCGGCGGTTGCCACGTCCCGTTCGTCGTTGACGGCAAACGGCACGAGGAAGCGCTTGCGCGAGTGCCCCACGAGCACGCGGTGCCCCTCGCCTAGGAAGGCGCCGAGCCCGCGCAGGATCTCCCAGTCCTGATCGCCCACCTTCGCAAAGCCAAGGCCCGGGTCGAGAATGATTGACTCCGGCGCGATCCCTGCGGCCACCGCCCCATCGCGCGAAGCCAGCAGCTCGGAGCGCACCTCGCCCACCACGTCGCCGTAGGAGGCCAGGTCGTTCATCGTGCGGGCATTGCCCCGCCCGTGCTGGAGCACGTAGTCGCAGCCGAGCTCGGCCACGGTGGCGAACATGGCCGGATCGCCCTGCCCGCCGGTCACGTCGTTGACGATCACCGCGCCCGCCTCCACGGCCCGGCGCGCGGTGCTGGCGTGGTAGGTGTCCACCGACACCGCCACCTCGCCCGACAACTCCGCCACCACGTCCGCAATCCGCGCCCACTCGTCCTCCGGGGCCACCGGTTCGGCTCCCGGGCGGGTGGACTCCCCGCCGATGTCGAGGATCGTGGCGCCGGCGGCCACGAGCTCGCGTCCGTGCTCGATCGCGGCGCCCGGGTCCAGGAACTGGCCCCCGTCCGAGAACGAGTTCGGCGTGACGTTCACAATTCCCATGATGTTCATGGCTACCTCACTAGGCTCATCGCTTCGGCGCGCGTGGCCGGATCGTGCATCGTGCCCCGCACGGCCGACGTCACCGTGCGCGTCCCCGGCTTACGCACCCCGCGCATCGACATGCACAGGTGCTCCGCCTCCACGACGACGATCACGCCTGTCGCACCCAACCGCTCGTAGATCGCCTCCGCCACCTGGGTGGTGAGCCGCTCTTGGACCTGTGGCCGATGCGCATAGCCCTCGACCAGCCGGGCCAGCTTCGACAGGCCGGTCACCCGGCCGTCCGCTCCGGGGATGTAGCCCACGTGGGCCACGCCGTGGAACGGCAACAGGTGGTGCTCGCACATCGAATACACCGGAATGTCCCGCACGAGCACCATCTCCTGGTGCCCCACGTCGAACACTTTCTCCAGGTGCTCGCCCGGGTCCTCGTCCAGGCCGGAAAAGATCTCCGCATACGACCGGGCCACGCGGGCCGGGGTGTCAATCAGGCCGTCGCGGTCCGGGTCCTCCCCAATCGCAAAGAGAAGTTCACGGACGGCGGCCTGTGCGCGCTCAACGTCCACGCTCACTTGATTCCTCCTTCGGGCTCGCTTCCCGACGACGGCCGCCCGCCCTCGGCACTGTCCTCGGCGTTCTTGTCCTGGCCGGCGTCGGCACTGTCTCCAGCCCCTGCATGAGAACCCTCGCCAGCCTCGGCTTCGTCGTCGGCCTTCGGGGCCTCAGGCAGCGGCACGGGCGGCAGGTCGGACACGGGCCGCTCGGGCGAGGACAGCCACAGCTGGCGCGCCGGCGCCTTGACGATGTCCTTGAAGATTTCCTTGAGTTCGCCCTCGAGCACGGTCTCCTTTTCCAGGAGCACGGAGGTGAGGCGGTCGAGCACGTGGCGGTTGTCCATCATGATCTGCCATGCCTCTTGGGCGGCGCGGTCGAGCAAGGTGCGCACTTCCTCGTCCACGATCCGGGCCAGGTCATCGGAGTGCTCGCGGGCCTGCCCGCCGCCCATCCGAGTCATGGGATCGGAGTCGTCTGCCGTGAGGCGCACGGCCCCCACCCGCTGCGACATGCCGTATTCGGTGACCATCTTGCGCGCCACCGAGGTGGCCTTCTGGATGTCGTTCGAGGCGCCCGTGGTGGGATCGTGGAACACGACCTCCTCCGCCGCGCGCCCGCCCATCGCGTAGACCATTTCGTCCAGCAGCTCGTGGCGAGAGGTGGAGTACCGATCCTCGGTGGGCATGACCATCGTGTAGCCCAGGGCCCGCCCGCGCGGCAGGATCGTCACCTTCGTGACCGGGTCGGTGTGGTTGAGCGCCGCGGCGGCCACGGCGTGGCCGGCCTCATGGTAGGCGGTCATCCGCTTCTCCTTCGGGTTCATCACCCGGGTGCGGCGCTGCGGTCCAGCGATCACGCGGTCGATCGCCTCGTCGATGTCGTCCTCATCAATCTTCGTGTGCCCGCGGCGGGCCGCAAGGAGCGCCGCCTCGTTCAACAGGTTTGCCAGGTCCGCTCCGGAGAAACCGGGCGTGCGGCGGGCGATCGACTCGAGCGAGACCCCCTCTTCCAACGGCTTGCCGTCGGCATGGACCTTGAGGATCTCCTGGCGTCCGGGCAGGTCCGGCGCGTCCACGCCGATCTGCCGGTCGAAGCGGCCGGGGCGCAGCAACGCCGGGTCGAGAACGTCGGGCCGGTTGGTGGCCGCAATGACAATGACGTTCGTGCGCTCGTCAAAGCCGTCCATCTCCACCAGCAGCTGGTTCAGAGTCTGCTCGCGCTCGTCATTGCCGCCGCCGATCCCGGCGCCGCGGTTGCGCCCGACCGCGTCGATCTCGTCCACAAAGATGATCGCCGGGGCCACCTTCTTGGCCTTCGTAAACAGGTCACGCACGCGGGAGGCACCCACGCCCACGAACATCTCCACGAACTCGGAGGCCGAGATGTGGAAGAAGGGCACGCCGGCCTCGCCTGCCACGGCCTTCGCCAGCAGCGTCTTGCCGGTTCCCGGCGGCCCGTAGAGCAGCACGCCGCGCGGGATCTTCGCCCCCATCTTGTAAAACTTCTCCGGAGTCTCGATGAACTCCTTGATCTCGCGTAGCTCTTCGACTGCCTCGTCGACGCCGGCGACGTCGGCAAACGTCACGTCCGGCAGGTCCGATTCGACCCCGTCGCGTTTGACCTTGCCAAATTCGTTCATCCGCCCCTGCATTTTGGGGATCATCCAGAAGAACAAACCCACGATCAGCAGCATCGGCAGCATAAAGGATAGCAGGGAGAACAGCAGCGACTGCTGCGGCACGATCGAGTTGTACCCGTTTTCAGACTTCGCCCTCTGCACAAGCCCGAGCATCGCGTCGCCCTCCGGGTCCGTGTACTGGAACTGGACCTTCTTCGTGGGCTTTTGCTTCTTGCCCTCCAGGTCGGTGGGCTTGTAGTCGTCCTTGAGCCAGATCTGGACGATCTGGCTGCCGTCGGTAACCTGGATGCGCTCAATCGACTGCGACTGCAGGATCTGGCGGCCCTCGCTGGTCTTAACCTGCGTGAAGCCGGCGGGGTTGAAGAAGAAGAAAATAAGCATGGCACCCACGGTCAGGGCGCTCATGATCCCCCAGAAGATGCGCCGCTGCTTGCGCTCGCGCTCCTCCTGTTCCTTGCGCTCGCGCTTCGAGCGCGGGCCTTCATCCGCATCGCCTCCCTGCTTGGCCTTGCGGCCCCTCCGGTTGAAGTCCTCCAGGCTGCGTCGCTGTCGATTAGACATTTAACCTCCGTACACGTGGGGAGCGAGGACACCCACAAAGGGAAGGTGGCGGTAGTCCTCGGCGTAGTCGAGCCCGTAGCCGACCACGAATTCGTTGGGGATGTCGAAGCCGACGTATTCCACGTCCACCTTGACCTTCGCCGCGTCCGGCTTGCGCAGCAGGGTGGCGATCTTGACCGACTTCGCCCCGCGGGTGACGAGGTTTTGCTGCAGCCAGTCGAGGGTGAGGCCCGAGTCAATGATGTCTTCGACGATGAGGATGTTGAGGCCCTCCAGCTCCGTGTCCAGGTCCTTGAGGATGCGCACCACACCCGACGTCTTCGTGGAGGCGCCGTAGGAGGAGACCGCCATCCAGTCCATGTGCAGGGGCACGGAGATCTGCCGCGACAGGTCAGCCATCACCATGATGGCCCCGCGCAGCACGCCCACGAGCAGTAGTGAGTCCTCATCCTTGTAGTCCTCGCTGATCTGGGCTCCCATTTCGGCCAGGCGCTCCTTAATCTGCTCCTCTGTGACGACGATCTTCACCACGTCATCTTTGCAATCCTCAAGATTCATGACTTCTCCGCTCTTGTGATGGTTAAAAGGTTGGCTCGCCGGCAGGCATGGGCGCCGGGTAGATCGAGTTCACGATTATTGTCCGCCCCGCACACGAGCCTATCAAGCGCGTCAATGTGCCAGTAAACAATGTCACCAGGGCGCCCGACGCCGCCCGCCGCCTCGCGTAGGACCCGGGTTCGCACCGCCCGTGGGGCACGTGCCAGCGCTCGCACGTCGATCCCCTCCGGCCCAGTTACGTCCGCCCGCACCCGCTCCGCGATCTTCGACAGCGCCGCGTCGTCCTCCCGCGCCATGTGCGCCGTGCGGCACAGTGAGTCGACGACGCCGTGGCCCAGCACCTCCTCCAGCGCCGGCATGGCCCTGTGGCGGATCTGCGAGCGGCGAAGCGGGCCGCCATCGGCCGAACGCCACGGCCCATCCACATCGTTGGACGGGTCCTCCAGCCACGGCAGGTCGAGCACCCGGCAGACCGCGCGCAGCTCGCCGCGGCGCAGGTGGAGGTAGGGGCGGACCATCGGCACGTCGGGGTGGCCTGGCAGGTGGCCGCGGCGGGCCATGCCCGCAATCGAGCGGGTGCCGGAGCCGCGCCCGAGCCCCATGAGCACCGTCTCGGCCTGGTCGTCGGCCGTGTGGCCGAGGAGCACGGTGAGCGGGCCACACCCCTTGAGCTCCCCGCCGGCCCGTGCGATCTCAGCCAGCCTGGCGTAGCGGGCCGCGCGGGCGTTGCCCTCCGGCCCGTCCCCGCCCGCTGCGGCTACCTCCACGCGCGTGGCAATCGGGGTGTCCACCACTCCCCTCAGGTACCGTTCCACCGCCAGTGCCTCACGCCCCGATTCGGGGCGTAGCCCGTGGTCCACCGTGGCCGCGAGAACCTCCACCCGGCCCGCGCTGGCCCACATTGCCACCTTCGTCAGCGCCATCGAGTCCGAGCCGCCGGACACGGCGAGCAGGACCGAGCCCCCATCGGGGATGGGGGCGAGCGCCTCGCTCATGGCGTGGCGGGCGGCGGTGAGGGCAGGGGCCGGGAAGGACATTACATGCGCTCGATCCAGGCCGCCGGGTCGGCCAGCTCCGCGGGCGTGGGCAGATGCTCGGGCGCCAGCCACACCTTGTTGAAAAACTCCATGCCGCGCTCGCGCACCACGTACTTCACGAACGTCTCCCCCGCCGCGTACTGCGCCGTCTTCTTATCCAGGCCCAGCTTGCGCACGAGGAACGCCACGATCGGGTTGCTGCCCGCGCGCTGGGCCGCCATGGCAGACACGATGCGCTGGCGGGAGGGGATGCGCGTGGTGGGCACGTTGTTCATCACGTATTCGGCGTGCCCCTCGAGCAGCGACATGACGGCCGTGACGTTCGCCAGCGCCTCCTCCACCCCCGCATTTGAGTTGAAGGCGTCCATCAGTTGCCCGGCCCGCTTCGCCAACTCAGGTTTGAGCCAGGGGGCCGCGGCGAACTGGGTGGCGTGCGTGAGTTCGTGGACGGCCACCCACAGGCACAAATCCCGCCGGTCCAGATCGAAGTTCATGCGGAAGGCGGCCACGTTCGGCGCCACCAGGTACAGGCGCTCCGGTTCCGAGAACGGATCGAACTGGCCGAGCACCTTTGCGGCCACGGCCGAGAACACCACCGCACCCTCGAGCGTTCCCACCACGTCCCGACCCGGGATCATGTTCTCAATCGACACCGCGCCCGCACTCGCCCACGTGGCTCGGTCCACCACCTTGACCTCCACCGCCGTCGCGTGCTCGGCCGCCTCGGCCAGGCCCGTGACGGAGGCGACGATACCCGGGGCGCGCTTCGCCTGCGCGCGCAGGTCAGTGACGAGCGCGCGAGCCTTGGCTGGGCTGACCTCCGGACCGCCGCCCGACAGCACGCGCGCAGCCCGGTGAACCTTGCTGTGATCAATCATGTCTCAAGGGTAATGTGCCCCTCCGACACTCGCGAGAAAAGTCGCTCAAGGCGCAAACCCACGACGCCCAGGCACGGGCCCGCGACCAGCGCGGACGGCGTCGTGAAACACGGCCCGCCACGGGGCCCGCTACAACTTCGTGAGGTCCGCCACGAAAGAATCGATGAGCGCGCGCGAGCCGGGCGCGGTGCCTTCCTCGAGCTGGTCGAGCAGGATGGAGAAGATGAGCGGGTAGCCAGCCTCCGTGCGCAGGAAGCCGGACAGGGAGGTCGCCTGCACGAGCGTGCCCGTCTTGGCCCGGACCTGCCCTTCCGCGTCCGAGCCGGTGAAGCGGTCTTGAAGCGTGCCATCCAGGGCCGACACCGGCAGGCCCGCGGGCAGGGCGGCGAACGGGCACTCCTCGCAGCGCCACACGTCAAGCAAAATCGAGGTCAGCAGCTCGGCGGTCACCCTGTTTGACGCCGACAGCCCCGAGGCATCCGCCAGCACGACGCCATCCATCGGGTAACCCGCCGCCCGCAGCACCTCCGCGATCGCCTGCGAGGATCCGGCGAACGTGGCCGGCTTGCCCTTCGCGATCGCCACCAGGTGCCCCATGACCTCCGAGACCGAGTTGTCCGACTCGGTGAGCAGGAGGTCCACCAGGGCACGTACCGGCGCGGACTCGACGCGGGCCAACAGGGCGGCGCCGTCGGGCGCCTTCCCGCGGCTCGCCTCCCCGACCTCGACGCCCGCCGCCCGCAACTGTTCGGCGAACGCCTCGCCGGCCAGCAGGTCCGGGTTCGGGCGGTAGCCCATCCCCTGCACGCGCCCGCGGTCGACGGCGATCGGGCGCAGCTCCATGACGTAGCCCCGGTCGGCGCCCTCGATGTCGTCGTAATGAAGCGGGCCCTCGAACAGGCTCGAATCGACGACGAGCTCGAGCGGCCCGGACACGTCCGAACGGCTAGTGAGCGCCTCGGCCACCTTCGCGGCGAGGTCCGCCAGGCCCGCCCGGCCACGGGTCACAGTGGGATCGCCCGCGCCGTCGGTGAGGAGCACGTCGCCCCCGCCGATCAGGTAGAGCGTGTTGCCGGACAGCGCGGCGACCGTGGGCAGGGTGGTCTCGGGGCCGAGCACGTCGAGCGCCGCCCGGGCCGTCACCAGCTTCATGTTTGACGCCGGCGTGGCCGCACGCGACGCATTGTAGGAGGCTATCACCTCGCCCGTGCGTGGATCCGTGACAATCACCGAGGTCTGGCCCGTATTCGACTCGGCGTTTGCCAAAGCCGAGATGAGGGAGGCCACGGCGTCGCCCGATGGCGCGCTCGCATCCGACTCCTCAACCTCCGGGGCCTCCGCCACCACCGCATCCAACGTCGGATACGGCAACGGGTGGGCCGGCTCCGGCTTCGTGGTGAGCGGGCCCGGGGCAAGGTCCCAGGCATCAGCGAAAACGTAGGTACAGGCCAAGATCACCGCGAGCGCCGCAACAACTCTCTTCCACACCTTGCCATCTTCCCACACCCAGGCGCAGCGCGTGGACACATGTGCGCACGAAAGCCGCAATGACACGCAAAAATGTTCAAACCGCGGGCTAGAATGGTGGTCAGTTCAACAGCGAAGGAGAGAGTAATGGACTTCGACGTCACCATCGAAATCCCGAAGGGGAACCGCAACAAGTACGAGGTGGACCACAAGACCGGCCGCATTCGGCTCGACCGGATGCTCTTCACCTCCACCCGCTACCCTGACGATTACGGCTTTATCGACGGCACGCTCGGCGAAGACGGCGATCCGCTCGACGCGCTCGTGCTCCTCGACGAGCCCACCTTCCCCGGCTGCGTGATCCGTTGCCGCGCGCTCGGCATGTTCCGCATGAAGGACGAGGCGGGAGGCGACGACAAGGTGGTCTGCGTCCCCACGGGCGACCAGCGAGCCTCCTGGCGCACCGAGCTCGAGGACATCTCCGAATTCCACCGCCTCGAGATCCAGCACTTCTTCGAGGTCTACAAGGACCTGGAGCCCGGCAAGTCGGTGGAGGGCGCCCACTGGGTGGGCCGCGAAGAAACCGAGGCGGAGATCCGCGCCTCCTTCCAGCGCGCGATCGACACCGGCTACTACGAGCACAACCCGAACATCCACCCCGACAACATGAAGTAGCAGGCGCCGGGGCTGAGCGAAGAAGCAAAGCCCGGAAAGCCGCAAAGCCTAGAAGAGGAGGCCGCCCCGGCTGGGGTGGCCTCCTCTTCTAGGCGTGTTCCTTGACGGGATGGTTCTTAGCGGACGCGCAGGTAAATCGGGTTACCCCACACCGCGCGCTCCTGGGTGCCCATCGACGGGTTCCAGGCGGCAATGTGCATGCCGTTGCCGGTGTAGATTCCCACGTGGCCGGGCCACCACATGACGTCACCGGGCTGGGCCTGGGAGGCCGGCACCTGGCGGTAGGCGCCCCAGAACTGGGTGACAGACTGGCCAGTGCGGCGCGGGGTGGTCACCCCGAAGCGCTGGTGGACATACCACACGAAGCCCACGCAGTCCCAACCCGAGGTGGGCGAGACGCCGCCCCACACATACGGGACACCGGCGAATTGGCGTGCGTAGTTGACCAGGGCCTGGCCCGAGCCCGACGTCGGCGCGTTCTGGGCGGCCTTGTTCGCGGCCTCCTTCTCGGCCTTGGCGGCGGCATCTCTAGCCGCCTTCTCAGCGGCAGCCTTGGCAGCCGCCTCCTTCTCCGCCTTCTCGCGTGCCGCCTTGTCAGCGGCCTCCTTCGCGGCCCTCTCCGCCGCGGCCTTTTCGGCAGCAGCCTTAGCGGCCGCCTCCTTCTCCGCGGCGATCCTCTGGGCCTGCTCGGCGGCGGCCTTCTGGGCGGCGATGCGATCAGCCTGCGCACGCTGGGCGGCAGCGAAGTCAGCGGCCTCCTTGGCAGCCTTCTCCGTGTTGGCCTTGCCCGCACCCGAGGAGTTCTTCGCTTCTTCGGCGAGGCGCTGGGCCTCCTTCTCGGCGGCGTTCGCGGCGGCGTCGGCAGCAGCAGCATTGGTGGCCAACTGGTCGACAGCGGCCTGAGCGTCCGACGTGGCGCGCTCCTGGCGGACCTGCTCGGCCTGGGCGCGCACGAGGTTCGCGGCGGCTTCCGCCTTGCCCTGACGCTCCTGTTCGAGCTGGGCGAGGCGTGCGCGCTCCAGCTCCTCCGTGGTACCACGACGTGCGGCTAGCTCCGAGGCCAGGCCATCGCGCTGGGCCTGGGCCGAGGAGAGGATCTGCTTCTGGGATTCGGCGGCGGCCTTCGCGGCGTCGGCCTTGGCGGTCACTTCGTCCGCGGCCTTGGTCTGGGCCTCCGCGGCGGCGTCGGCCTCTTCCTGGAGCACACGCGCCACTTCCTCGAGCGCCTGGAAGCGCTGCACCCTGGAGTCAACCGAGTTCGCCACCGCGCCGAAGACCTGCGAGCGCTTATTCGCGTCCTCCATCGAGTCCGCACCGAAGAGGTAGTAGGACTGCGTGACCTCGCCCGCTTGATTCTTGTACATCGCCTGCGAGACAGAACCGAGTTCACGACGCGCGACCTGCAGGTCATCGTTCGCAGCGTTTGCCTTCTCCTGAGCGGCGATCGCTTCGGAGATCGCGTCTGACAGATCCGACTGCGCGATGATCGAGGCAGCCTCCGCCTCGGCGGCAGCGGCCGTGGCGGCGTCCGACTCCTGTGCCAGGCGCGTCAACTCCAGTTCGAGATCGGCCAGCGAGCGAGCGGTCTGCTCTTGCGCAGCGTACGAATCCTCGATGTCGTTTCCCGAGATGGGAGTTGCCTGTGCGGGTAGCGCGAAGGACCATGCCAACCCGAAGGCTGAGAGCATTACCAGTGACTTACGTGCCACCAGCCACCTCCATATGTGTGATGCGTGCGGGCGTGTCGGCTTGACAACGCGTTTTCACCCACCACCGTATACCCATTCGTTACAAAATGAAACACGAGAATCACAATTCACTTTATTTACTTCATTCTCACCATTAACAACTGTCACACGCCCGCGATCTTGCCGCTGTCTCATGCCGCGTCATCCCGTTGCGCCCCTTTCGGGCGCGCCCTATGGTGGAGGCATGAAGCGAATGTAGAGCGGGCACCGGCCCCTTCCTGGCGGGTGCCCTTGACATGCCCGTGATCTACGATGAGGACCTCCATGACACCCGACGCTTCTTACCCGCCTTTCCTTGTGGGCTACCCGCCGCTCACGCCCGTCACCGACGCCGCCCCCGTGGCGGACTTCGACACCGGCTACCACCCGCCCCTCTCCCGTAAGCCCCTGCCGGCCACCGGCGCCTGGCGCGACGGCGACGAGCCCGGCGAGCGCCAGTTCGCAGACCTCGGCCCACTTCCCCTCGAGCTTGGCGGCACAATCCACGTCACGCTCGCCTTCGAGACCTGGGGCACGCTCAGCCCGGACGGCTCGAACGCGATCCTGCTGTGCCACGCCCTCACGGGCGACTCTCACGCCACCTCGAAGGACGGCACGGACGGCTGGTGGAACGAGATCGTCGGCCCGGGCAAAGCCATCGACACCGACCGCTGGTTCGTGGTCTGCCCCAACGTACTGGGTGGTTGCCAGGGCTCGACCGGCCCGGCCTCCATCGCCCCCGACGGCAAGCCGTGGGGCTCGCGCTTCCCCGAGATCACGATCAGGGATATGTGTGCGGCGGAAAACCTCTTGGCCGACCGGCTCGGCGTGAGCCGCTGGGCGCTCGTCGCCGGCGCGTCCTTCGGCGGCAACCGGGTGATGGAGTGGGCGGCGTCGTACCCGCGCATGTGCGGGGCGATCGCCGTGCTAGTGGCGGGCCCGGCCACCACTGCCGAGCAGATCGCCTACCAAAAAACCCAAAATCAGGCCATCGCCCTCGACCCCGCCTTCAACGGCGGCGACTACTATCACCTTCCCGACGGCGCCGGCCCCCACCGCGGCCTGGGCCTCGCCCGCGAGCTCGCACATATTACCTACCGCAGCCCGCTCGAACTCCACCAGCGCTTCGGCCGCACGCCCCAAGAGGGCGAAGATCCACTCGCCGGCGGCCGCTACGCCGTCTCCTCGTATCTGGATCACCACGCCTACAAGCTCGCCGCCCGCTTTGACGCAAACTCCTATCTCACAATCTCCCAGTCGATGATCACCCACGACATCGGGCGAGGCCGCGGCGGCACCCCCGCCGTCGTCGCAAACCTGACCATGCCCGCACTCGTGGTGGCAGTCGACTCAGACCGGCTGTTCTACCCCGCTGACATGGCCGCGCTCGCCGCCGCCCTCCCCGGCGCGCGCCCGCTGCGAACCGTGCACTCCGCCTACGGCCACGACGGCTTCCTCATCGAAAACAACCAGGTCACGGCCATCCTGCGCGACTTCCTCGACGACCCCGCACTCTTCCCCGCCCGCGCGCGCCGGGTGCAATAATGGTGGCATGTCGTGGACACCTGATTTCCTCGGGGACGGCTTCTACCAGCGCGTCCTCCCCCTGCACGACGACGAGTTCGGGCCCAACCGCGCCACACTCGTGACCTACCGGCCTGGGGACAGCGCACCCACGTTCGCGGTGCTGGCAATCCACGGCTGGAACGACTACTTCTACCAGTACGAGTTCGCACTCGAAGTGGAGCGCATGGGCGGGCGCTTCTACGCCATTGACCTGCGCAAATACGGCCGCTCGCACCTCGACGACCAAATGTGGGGCTACATCGAGGACCTATCCACGTACGACGAGGAGATCCACGAAGCGCTCGACGTCATCTACTCCGAACTCGGCGACACCGTCCCGCTCTTCCTCTATGGCCACTCCACCGGCGGCCTCACCGCCACACTCTGGGCCGACCGCCACCCCGATGCCCTCGCCGGCGTCATCCTCAACTCCCCCTGGCTCGAATTCCAAGGCCAGACCGCGCTGCGCCTCGCCAGCCAGCCCATCCTCGACACAATCCATCGCCTCTCGCGCACCACCGTCATCCCCATGCCCGGCAACGACTTCTACCACCGGCTCTTGACCGGCTACATGACCGACGAGGAACGCGCCGCAGCCAGCGCCGATCCCTGCGATGACCCGTTCGTCACCGACGGCGGCTGGCACCCCGACCCGCGCTACCGGCAAGTGCCCTCCTTCCCCATCCGAGCCGGCTGGCTACGCGCGATCGCCAACGGGCACGAGCGCGTGGCCCAAGGGCTCGACATCCAGTGCCCGATCCTGGTGCTCACCAGCGCGCAGACCTTCTACTCCGACACGTGGAATGACCAGATGCGCCACGCCGACACCGTCCTCAACGTCGACCAAATCTGGAAGCGCGTGCCCTGGCTCGGGCGGGTAACCACCCTGGTCAAGGTGCCGGACGCCATCCACGACGTACTACTCTCCCGGCGCTCCGCCCGCCAGTACGCCTACGGCCACATCGAGCGCTTCGTCCGCGGCGCTGTTCGACCAGACCCGGGGCCTGGCCGACACAACTCGTGAAAATACCGGCTACCGATCGCTATAGAAGCCCGCTCGCCCTCAGATTCACGACTTGTGACGACGGGAGCCAGAGCCGAGCAGGAACCAAGCCAGTAACACGGATTATCGGCGCCCAAATCGGCGCGGGTACCGGAGCGGGGCGGGGGTGCTGCGCTAGGCGATCTCGCCGAAGGAGCGGCCGTCCGGGACGAGCCACATGCGCCAGCCGTCCGCGCCGATCATGCCCGAAGCCGCCACCGCAGCCTGCGACGGATCCGCAAACACGCCCTTGCCCTCCACCTCGAGCAGGCCGGTCTCTGTCAGCCGCGCGGAAAGGCTGCGCCGGCGGCGGCGCCGCGAGCGCCACGTCACGTCAACAGCGCCCACCTCGGCCACGACCTGCTGCATCCGCGGCAGGGGCTCGGGCAGGTCCGTGGAGTCAATGTTGGGCTCACGCGTGTTAGCCGCGAGCTGGGTAGCAGACTCAGGCGCGGCCGCGCGATCGGTGCTGTCGGCGCGCTGGGGCCCAGGCGCGGGCGAGCCGGCAGGTGCAGGCTTAGCAGGAGCCAGCGACTTCCACGGGCGCATTGCCGCGCGGGTCACCGCCTCCTGCGAGGCCACCGACGAAGCCTGCTCCGAGTAAATGGTGGCACCGTGATCCTTCGGCGCGCTCATATCCCACAGGCGCTGTTCGGGGCGCTTGGCCTCGCTCATGAGTTGGTCGTACATGGTGGGTCCCACGTCCTGGCGGTTCTTTTCCAAGAGATCCCGGGCCTCCTCGCTCAGCGCCCGGCGGCTCTCCCGCGAGGTTCGGCGGGACTCCACCGTGGACATGACCTCCGACGCCGACCTCTTCGCCGGCCTCTCCTTCTCAAAGCGCCAGCCGCTGATGTCCCAGGCGTCGTCGTAGCGCTGGGCGCGGTCGACGATCTCCTCCGCCTCCGGCGACGGCTCCGCCGTGACTTCAGGCTCCGCGACGTCGGCCACCTCGGCAACCTCAACAGCCTCAGCCACATCTTCGGCGGGTTCTGCAACGTCCGCCGCCGGCTCTTCGGCCGCCGGCTCAGCAGCATTAACCACTTCGGCCGGCACGTCCTCGGCCGGCGCCCCCTCAACGACCTCTTCGGTAGCCGACTCCTCCGCAACGAGCTCCGGCTCAACCGCCTCTCCCGCCCACGGCAGCGCCGCGGGCAGCTCAGCCAGCTCGGCGATCTCTACCAGCAGTCCCTGCGCGCTCTGATAGGCCAGCACCCGATGGGCCTCCACCCCACCGCCGCGCAGGGCGAGGATAGGGCACAGGACATCGGTGTCGTAGGCCAGGGAGAAGATGTGCAGGCGCGGCCCGGGCGCCGTGCGCGGCGGAGCGGAGTCGACGAAGGCGCGGTAGTCGGCGTCGAAGGACTCGAGCCCGCCGGGGTACATCTGCCCGAGCGCGGCCCGGCTCATCTGGGCGTGCCGGCCGGCGCGCGTGAGCGCCGCGCTGAAGTCCTGGGCGGAGAGCGCCTCCACGACGTCAACGCTCACCACCTGCCCCGTCGTATCAAGCGCGAGGAAGGTCTGGTCCGCCCAGCCCACGCCGAACAGCGGTTGGCCGATAAAGTCAAAGATTTGGGAGCGTACGGCGTCAAGGATTTCGGGGCTCGCCTCACTGGGCACGGACTGCGCCGCCGCCACCAGGCGCCCCTGATGCAATGCGAAAACCACCACGCGTTCTCCTTCCCGCACCTCAGTTTATTCCAGCCTACCGGCCCCGGATGGGCGCCGCCTCATCCGTGAAGTGGACTTGCCGACAGCCACGCGGCCAACCACGCCTTCCGTGCCCGCCCGCGCGCCCGTAGCCAACCGCCCAACGACGGCGCGCCCCGGCTTCCTGCCCGGCTCGTTCACGACGCCGCCCGGCCACCACAGCCGCACCCTACCGGCGCCCGCCCTTGCGCCGCACGGCCACCCCGTCGCGCAGGAGTTCGGCGAGGTGCACGCCCTGGTCGCCCGCCAGCTGGGCGGCCTGGGTGCGGCAGGAGAAACCGTCGGCGAGGTAGACGGCATCGTCGGGGGCGGCGGCGAGTTTGGGCAACAGGTCGTTGGCGGCAACCTTGACCGATACCTCGTAGTGCCCCTTCTCCATGCCAAAGTTGCCGGCGAGCCCGCAGCATCCTGAGACCGTGGTGAGGTCGGCGCCGGCGCGGCGCAGCAGCTCCGCGTCGGCAAGCCAGCCCATGACCGAGTAGTGGTGGCAGTGCGGTTGGGCCACCACCGTGAGGCCGCTGAGGTCCGGCGGCGTCCACACCTCCGGCCCTATCGGTGCGGGCGCGGTCAGCAGCTCGGCGAGCGTGTAGGTCATGTGGGAGACGAGGCCGGCGCGGGCGTCATCGAGTAGGTCGGGCATGTCCTCGCGCAGCACCGCCGTACACGACGGCTCCACGCCCACAATTGGGATCCCCGACGCCGCGAACGGCGCCAGCACATCCAACAGGTGCGTGAGTTCCTTCTTCGCGTGCCCCAGCTGCCCGGTGGTGATCCACGTCAGCCCGCAACACGTGTCCGACGGCGGGATGAGCACCGTGTACCCCGCCCGCTGCAACACGGCCACCATGGCCTGCGCGCCCGTGGTATCGAGCGTCTCGGAGAACGAGTCGGCCCACAGCATCACGTACTTTTTCCCCAGCTCGTGCGCGCCGACGACGCCGTCCCCGGCCCCCGCCCGCACCCGCGACTCCTCGCCGGCGCCAGCCCCGGCCAGCTCGCCGCCGACCCGCCGCATCTCGGCCTGCTCGGCCCGCGCGAGCTTGGAAAATCGCGTCGTAGCGAACCCGGGCATCTGCCGGCGCGAGTCCAGCCCAGCCACGGCGAAGGCCAGCTTGCGCAGCGGCGTGACCTTGAGCGCCGCGTTCGCGATTGCCGCCACCCCGGGCACGGCCGTGGCCCACCGGGCCAACAGCGGCAGGTTGCCCAGCACGTAGTGCGTGCGCGGACGGAGCTTGCCCTTGTACCCTCGATAGAGCGCCTCGGACTTGAACTTGGCCAGGTTCACGCCCGTGGGGCAGTCGGAGGAGCAGGCTTTACACGCCAGGCACAGGTCGAGCGACTCGCGCAGCGCCGCATCGGCGAACCCCTTAATCAGCTTCCCGCTCGTCGCCTCTTGCAACACGCGCGCCCGCCCGCGCGTGGCGTCCTTCTCCTCGCGCGTGGCCAAGTACGACGGGCACATGAAAAACCCCGCGCCCGTGCGGTTCGCCCGGCAGTTGCCCACGCCGGTGCAGCGGTGGACGGCGCGGGTGAGGTCGGCGTCGTCCTCGCGGAAGTGGAAGCCGCCGGCGTACTCACTGGGCGAGGCGTGGGGGCGGCGCAGGTCAGAATCGAGGGGCCGCGGGCGCACGAGCACCCCCGGGTTGAGCACGTCTTCCGGGTCGAAGAGTGCCTTGACCGCGCCGAACAGCTCGATGACCTCCGGCGGGTACATGCGGGTCAGCAGCTCGGAGCGGGCGCGCCCGTCGCCGTGCTCACCTGACAGCGACCCGCCGTAGCGCACCGCCACGTCGGCGGCCTCCTCCATGAACGCGCGCATCACCGGCACCCCGCCCAGCTCCTCGATCGGGAAGTCAATGCGCACATGCACGCACCCATCCCCGAAGTGGCCGTACATGAGCCCGTCCAGGCCCTTGGCACCCATGAGGGCGCGCAGGTCGCGCAAGTAGGGGCCGAGCTTCTCCGGCGGCACCGCCGAGTCCTCCCAGCCCGGCCAGGCCGCGGCTCCCGACGGCGTCCGCCCGCCCAGCCCCGCACCGTCGGCGCGGATTCGCCACAGCTCGGTTGCCTCCGGCCCCGGCGGGCAGACGCGGGCGGCGTCGGTGCCGGCGTCGCGAAGGATGCCCGCCACGCGCTCCTCGACCACCGCGAGCTCCTCGCCCTCCTGCGCCCCGACCTCAATGAACAGCCAGCCGCCGCCCTCCGGCAGCTCGGGCACAGAGCCCTTCTTGCGCCGCACCACGTCCACCAGCTGCGCATCAATCCCCTCCACCGCGAGCGGCGAATGGGGAAGTAGCGCGGGCACGGCGTCGGCGGCCGCGGGCATGTCCGGGTAGCCGAGCACCACGAGCGTGGGCGTCTGCGCCAGCGGCACCAGGCGCACCACCGCCTCCGTCATCACGACGAGCGTGCCCTCCGAGCCGACCAGCATCTTCGCCAAGTCGCGCCCGGCTTCGGGCAGGAGGTGCTCGAGCGAATAGCCCGAGACCTGGCGGGAAAACCGGCCAAAGTTTTTGCGAATGTCGGCCAGGTGGGCATCCACGAGGGCCTCCAGCCCCGGCACGTTGAGCTCCCCCGCACCGGCCGTGAAGCGCCGGCCCATGCCGTCCAGGCACTCGAGGGAGACCACGTTATCGGCCGTTCGCCCCCAGGCCACCGCGTGCGGGCCACAGGCGTTGTTGCCGATCATGCCACCCAGCGTGGCACGATTTTGCGTGGAAGGATCCGGGCCGAAGCGCAGGCCGTACGGGGCGGCCGCCGCCTGCAAATCGCTCATCACCACGCCCGGCTGGACGCGGGCCGTGCGCGCTACCGGGTCGACCTCAATGGCATTCATGTAACGCGAAAAATCAAGGACCACGCCCTCACCCACCGCGTTACCCGCCACCGACGTGCCACCCCCGCGCGACGTCAGTGGCACCGAACGCTCCCGGCAGATGCGCAGAACGGCCGCGACGTCGTCGTCGTTCTTGGGGCACACCACCACCTGCGGCGGGACCCGATAATTCGACGCGTCCGTCGCGTACTCGGCGCGAGCGCGGGGCGAGGAATGGACGTCCCCCTCGATGACGGCCTCAAGCGCGTGGGCAAGCGTAGGTTCCATGATGCCTCCTTCGAGGCCATTGTCCCCTTTTTAGCGCGCGAACGCGCACCCTGCACAACTAATGAGAGCCTCGTCAGTCTGCGCGCCGTTCGGCCCGCACGCCCCCTGTCCCGACGAGCACAACGACGACGCCGACCCGCCCAGCCCCGTCCGCTCCAGGTGGTCCACCAGCACCCGGACGAAGACCTCGCTGGTGCCGGTCTTCTTCGCAACGTTAGGGATCGTGCCGCCGGCCCGGATCTCGGCAAGGACCCGGTCGGCAACCGAGTAGGCGGGGCTGCCGGGACGCTGGCTGGCAGCGTTAGCCGGGCTAGCCGGGCGCAGGGACGCCGGACGCGCGGGTGCGCCCACGTTAGCCGCGGGCGCACTCAAGCGAGCGGGAGCGTTCACAGGAACAGCTTCCCGATCTGGAAGATACCCACCGCCAGCGCCCAGGCGATGACGAGCTGGGCGCCCACAGCGATCGTGGTGCGCTTGCCGCCGATCAGGCGGGCCTGCTCGGCCACCGTAGCCAGGCACGGGGTGTAGGCCAGGACGAAGACGAGGAACGCGATCGCGGCCAGGCCCTGGTAGCCCTCGCCGGCCGTCTGCGTGAACGTGGAGGCGAGGAGGTCGGGAAGTTCACCGAGGTCGTCGCCGTTGTCTTCGGCGTCGCCGGCGGCCTCCGGGTCCATGTTGTAGGAGGCCACGATCGAGGACACCACGGTTTCCTTCGCCACGAAACCAGTCATGAGCGCGCCAGCCATGTGCCAGTCGCCGAAGCCGGCCGGCTCGAAGACGGGTTCGAGCACCTTGGCCACCTGCCCGTAGGCCGAATCCTCCATCGGCAGCTCCGGGTCAGCGAAGGACTTGCCCGCGCCTCCCGCGCCCATCGGGATCGCGCCCAGCAGCCACACCACCATGGTCATGGCCACGATGATCTTGCCCGCGCCCTTGACGAAGATCCACGAGCGCTGCACCGCCTGACGCAGCAGCACAAGCGCGCGCGGCACCTGGTAGGCGGGCAGGATCAGCATGAGCGGGGACTGGGCGTCATTCTTGGTATAGAAGAACTTCAGCACCCACGCGCCCAGCACCACCAGCACGATCGAGGCAAGGTAGAGGGCGAAGACCACGGTTCCTGCGTTGTTGGGGAAGAAGATCTTGGTCATCATGAGGTAGATCGTCAGCCGCGCCGCGCAGGAAGTGTACGGCGTGATGAGTACCGTGACTAGGCGCTGCGCCGGGGAGGGCAGCGTGCGGGCCGCGGCGAGGGAGGGCAGGTTGCAGCCGAAGCCCATGATGAGCGGGAGCACCACGCGCCCGTCCAGGCCGATGCGGCGCATGAGGCGGTCCGCCAGGAACGCGGCACGGGCCATGTAGCCCGAATCCTCCAAGATCGACAGCGCGGCGAAGATCGTGAACATGAGCGGCACGAACGACCCGACCACTCCCAGGCCCGTACACAGACCGCCCACCAGGAGCGAATCCACCCACGTTCCGCCCAGGCCGACGACGCCGAGCAGCCAGCTCACGCCGTTCGCCAGTGAGATCGCGCCCTCGTCCGTGCTGGAGAAGATCGCATCACACCAGTCCTGGATGGGACCCACCCACTCGCCGGCCAGCTTGAACAGCAGCCACATGACCGCGAAGAACACGATCGGGCCAGCCACCGGGTTGAGCAGCACCTTGTCCACGCGATCCGAGCGCGACGGCCCGTGGGTCTCAGGGCGCTCGGCGGACGTGTTGATCGCCGACTCCACACGGTCCACCCAGCCGAACAGGCGGGTGGCCCGCTCAAGCTCCGCATCCGTGGCGGAGGCAGGCTCAGTCGTGTGCGTGGGGCCAAGCTCAAGGCTGGTCGGGCGGTCGTGCCCGCAGCCGCAGGCGAGGCCCGTGGGGGGCGACGTCGTCAAGCTCCAGGGACGAAGCCTTGTCGTGGCCGCAACCGCACGCAGCACCGCCGCCGCAGGAGGTCTGGGCGAGGAGATCGCGCTCGTCGACGTCGGACAGCCGGCAGCTAGCCAGCGGGTTCGCGGCCGCGCGGGCGTTGTAGCCGGGGGCCGTGGGGTCGGCGTCGAGGCCGGACACGCGGCGCGGCTCGAGGATCGCCTGCTCGACGAAGCGGTCAAGCTGGGCGTACTGGCCGCGCTTGCGCGGGTCAAAGATCATGACCGGGATACCAAGCTCGCGCGAAACCACCGACGGGTCGATCTTGATGCCGTTATCGGCGGCGACGTCAGCCATGTGGATCACCGCCGCGACCGGGTAGCCCGTCTGCGCCAGCTGGGCCACGAGGTACAGGGAGCGGGTGAGCGCGCCGCCGTCGAGCACGGCGAGCACCAGGTTGACGTCCTGATCGAGCGGGCCGCGGTGGCCGTGATGGCCGTGGTCAGCCGGGGCGGCGGCGTCGCGACCGGGGCCTGCGAGCGTGTCAGCCACCACCTTCTCATCCGGGCTGTTGGGGATGAGCGAGTAGGCGCCGGGCAGGTCGAGCACGCGGGCGCCGAGGCTCCGCCACGTGCCGGCCTTGACCTCCACCGTGGTGCCGGGGGCGTTGATGACCGCCTGGCGGGCGCCCGTCACGCCGTTGAAGAGCGTGGACTTGCCGACATTCGGGTTGCCGACCAGTGCGATCGTCACGCCCGCGTAACGCTTGTTTTCCTTGACCTTTTCCTGGACCGTCATGCCACCAGCTCCGCTTCGATGTTCTTCGCGGACCGGTGGTCGATCGCCACGCGCGAGCCGGCAATATTAAGGACCAAGCCGCCAAAACCGGCATGCTGGATCACCGTGGCTTCGGCGCCAATCCGCACACCGATCTCCTGCATGCGCAGCAGGCTATGCTCGGGGAGCTTCAGGTTAGTGAGTCGAAGCGTAACGCGTGTGGGGCATTCGCTGAGCTTCATTCTTCCTCCAGGAAATATGGAATTGTCACGAGTAAGGCTATCCTTGCCTTGCTCATATAAGAAAGCCCAAAGTCCCGTTATTTACACCTTGGAATGACTCCAGTTTGGGGTGCGGCGGTGGCGGCCGGTGGTCTGTCGCCGGCCCGCCGGTGGGCTGCCGCCGGCCCCCTCTCAGCAGATGCGGCACTAAACTGACAAACGCGGTACTAAATAACGGGAAAGTAGTGCCGCATCTTGCCAGGTAGTGCAGCATCTGCAACGACCACCAGCCGGAGGGCAGCTGCCGGGCGGGAAGGCCGCGCGCGTGGTGGCGAGCTCGTGCCCGGGGGCTGTGGGCGCTGCGGGCTCTGCGGGCGCTGGTGACGCAGGTGACGCGAAACGCACGCACGGGCAGGCGCGGGTGCGGGCGCACGGGCAGGCGTGCGGTGACGCGGCAGGCAAGCGCGGGCATGAGTGTGGGCCCGGACGGGTGTCCGGGCCCACACTGCTAGCTGGCGTTAGGTGAGGTCGTACTCGCGGAACTCGCCCGAGGCGGAGCCACCCGGTGCCGGAGCACCCGGTGCCGGCACACCCGGCCCGGCCTGCGCTCCAGGACCTGCCGGAACTCCCGGCGCGATGCCCGGCTGAGCTCCCGCAAACGTGCTGGCCTCGGCCGAGTGGGCCGCGGAGAACTGAGGAGCCTCCGGCTGAACGCCGAGCTCGGCGCCCTGACCCGGCGCGCCCGGGCCCACCGGAGCCCCCGACTGCACGCTGTATGGCTGCGCGCCATACGCGCCCGCCGGCCCAGCCACACCGGCGGCACCGGCAGCTCCCGGGTACGGCGCCGGCTTCGGCCCCTTGGAGAACAGCTTGGCGATCTTCTTGCGGAAGATGATGGCCAGCGCGATGAGCGCGATCACCACCACGGCAGCGATGATCATGCCTATCAGCTTGCCCATCGTCGGACCCGACGCATACCCCTCGAACCAGAGCGAGCTGGCGTCGGAGACGGAGTAGGTGTACGTGTCACCATCGCGGGTCCACAGGTAGTCGCTAACATTCGCCCACTTCTGCATGGTGCCGAGTTCAACGCTGCCCGTCACCTGGGAGATCTGGGCGCCGCCCACGAAGTCGTATGGGTCGAGTTCGAGCTGGACCTCGTAGTCGCCGTCGGTGACCTCCTTCTCGACGCCTTCGAGGGTGCGGACGCGGACGGACCAGGCGTACGCGGATTCGTCCTTTGGCGTGAAGGAGAAGGAGTAGGTGCGCTTGCCGTCGGCGTCGGAGGTCTTCATAGAACCGCCGTTCTCGGCGAGCGCGGCCTCCACCTGGTCGAGGAAGTCGGCGTATTCGGTGGAATCGAGCACGACGTCGACGTCGAGTGTCCATTCCCTCGACATCGACACGTTCACCGCGAAGTCGAGCGAGTCGAAGACGATGTCCTTGTCGAAGGCGAACTCGAAGCTGGTGCCGTACGCGTAGTCGGTGTTGTCGCCACCCCCGGAGGTGTAGCCCTCGGGTGCGATCATGTGTACTTCTAGCCCGCAGTAGCTGCTGCACAGCTCCACCGGGTCGGCGGTGCCGCGGTAGGTGCGCTGGAGCTTGGCTTCCCCGTTTTCGCCGCCAGTGCCGACTTCGAACGACGTCGCCCCCTCGCCGAACACGTCGTCGAGCTTCAACACGAGGTCCTCGGCGGAGATCGCGTCGAAGCTGAGCGAGCGCTGGTAGTTGTTGGTCGAGGTGTCGGTGTCGGAGTCGATCGTCATGCCGGAGAACTTGCCGAGGAACTCGTCGTCGATCTTCTTGATCGGCTCGGTCGGCTTCGAGTAGCGTTCGAGCACGACGACGGCCCCGAACGAGCCGTCGTCGTTGTCAGCGATTGTCAGGTAGACGTTGTCGAAGCCCTGGTCCTGGGTTTGATCGATGAAGATGGAGCCGCCGTAGTCCGACGTGTAGGTCTCCCCTCCGTAGGTGACGGTGCTGGGGTCTTCGCCGTCGATGACGCTGCTGCGGTCGTCTTCGGCGATGACACCTTCGACGACGAGCGCGTCCGGCACCCAGGCCAGCAGGTCGGAGGAGGAGAAGCTTTCTTCGAACTCGAAGCCCTTCTTGAACGAGCCGTCGGCGGAGAAGAACGTGATCTCGGGATCCCCGTCAAGGCCGCCGGCCTCGAGGATCGCGGTGACCTTCGACTTGTAGTCGTCCATGTCGGTGAAGGACAGGGTGAAGTTGCCCGTCACCTCCGCCTCGCCCATCGTCAGCCCGGAGAACTCGAGGCCTTCGGGCAGGTCTTGACGATCGCGGCGTCGGCGGCTTCGAAGCCGCCGGTGATGCGGTCCCGGGTGTCGGCGTCGTTGGCCACGGTGAAGGAGATCGTGCGCGTGCCGGCGCCGCCCTCCTCCAGGGCCACGGTGGTGTTCAGGCGCGCGCCGCACGCCGTGAGCAACATGAGCAGGGCCACCGCGAGGGCGACCACGCTGAAACGTGACTTGGTCTTCATGGCTACGACACCAGCTGACCGAGGATGAGGAAGATCAGCATGACGACCACGGCGGCAAGCCCGCAGAAGAGGACGTACGGGACTAGCATCGACTTCTCCGCCCGCGCGATCCGGTTGAGCCCCACGTAGTTCGCGATAAACGCCATGTTGCCCGCCAGGCCCACGCCAATGGAGAGCACGAGGAAGCCCAGGAAGAACGTGACCGTGGTGGGGATGATGACCAGGAAAGCGCCGATCACCATCATGAAGATCGCCGGGGTGGCCGACACCGACCACAGGGTGGCCACCTGCCCAAACGGCACGGTGACGCCTCGCATCTTCAGTGTGAAGTACAGGGCGCACGTGAAGGCGAACACCAACGCCGCCAAGACGACCGCGCCGAACAGCCAGAGCTTCAACCCGGTGCCGAGCAGGTCGCCCACGCTGGGGCCGGAGTAGCCGAAGCCGTAGCGGCTGTAGGTGTTGACAAAGTTGACGATCCCCTTCAACGCTGCCACGCCGACGCCCGCGGGGATGAGCGCGCCGACGAACACGAAGATGCCCATGGCCACGTGCCAGTAGTAGCGGTAGGACTCGCCCAGCTTAATCGCCTCGAGCAGGCGGCCGCCCAGGATCAGCTTGATCACGGACCACATGGCACCAAAAACCCCGCCGATGGAGTCCGCGGGGTTCGCGGGGGCCGACGACGCCGGGGCGCCGGCCGCGTAGACTGCGTTCGGGTCGTAGCCCTGGCCGGGCACGTAGGGCACGTAGGCAGGGGCCGCGTTCGGATCGTAGGCCTGTGGGGCGTTCTCGGCGGCCGACGACGCCGGGGCGCCGGGCGCCTGCCCATAGGTGTTGGCCGGGGCCGCGGCGTAGGAGTCGGTGGGCGTGTAGTCAGCCGGAGCGGCCTGCTCGAGCGGCTCCGTGGGGTTTTGGGGCAGCGGCTCCGTGGGGGCCGACTGCGCGGCGCCCGCCGCCTCGGGGCCGTCAGCCCTTTGAAGCGGCGCGGTCTCGGTACCATCTGCCGATTCAGGCGTGGGTGTGAGTTCGTTGTCCACGATTTCCCTTTCGTGTGTGCGTGTGAGGGGCACGTCTGTGCGACATGACCCTATCACTATAACTTACGTCACTTTGGGGGCATCGATTTCCCGACGACGCCGCCCGGCCCGCGCCCACCGACGCCGCCCGGCCCGCCAGCGGAAAGAAGGAGGGGCTCGGCCATCCCTGGCCGAGCCCCTCCCGATTCGCCCGCGTACTCGCAGGCCCTTCAGCGATTTACAGGTCGTTGAAGTGGCGCACGTACGTGGTCTCGTTCTCGATGGCCGCACGGCCCGATTCGAGGCGGGCCACCGGCACGCGGAACGGCGAGCAGGACACGTAGTTCAGTCCGACCTTCTCGAAGAAGTGGATCGAGCTCGGGTCACCGCCGTGCTCGCCACACACGCCCATCTTCATGTTGGGCTTGGAGTGGCGGCCGCGCTGCACGCCCATGTCCACGAGGGCGCCTACGCCACCGAGGTCCACGGACTCGAACGGGGACACGCCAAACACGCCGTAGTCGAAGTATTCGTTGAAGAACGTGCCTTCGACGTCGTCGCGCGAGAAGCCCCACGTGGTCTGGGTGAGGTCGTTCGTGCCGAAGGAGAAGAAGTCGGACTCGGTGGCGATCGTGTCAGCCGACACGGCCGCGCGCGGCAGCTCGATCATGTTGCCGATCGGCAGGTCGAGCTCCACGCCCGTCTCCTTCGAGACTTCGGCGATGACTTCGAGGGCCATGTCGCGCACGATCTGCAGTTCGCGCACGCCGCCGATGAGCGGGACCATGATCTCCGGCTTCGGGTCCTTTCCTTCCTTCATCAGGTGGGCGGCGGCTTCGGCGATCGCGCGCACCTGCAGGCGGATGAGGCCCGGGATCTTCAGCCCGAGGCGCACGCCGCGCAGGCCCAGCATGGGGTTCTGCTCGTGGTGCGACTTCACGGCCGCGAGCAACTCGCGCTCGTCGTCGGTGATCTCCTCGCCCTTGGCTTCCTTGACCGCGAGCTTAACCGACAGGTCGGTCAGGTCGGGAAGGAACTCGTGCAGCGGTGGGTCGATGAGGCGCACGGTGACCGGCAGGCCGTCCATCGCGTCGAAGATGCCGATGAAGTCCTCGCGCTGGTATGGCAGCAGCTCGGCCAGCGCTTCGGCCTGGGTCGCCTCGTCGTGGGCGAGGATCATCTTCTCGATGAGCTTGCGGCGGGACCCAAGGAACATGTGCTCGGTACGGCACAGGCCGATGCCCTGGGCGCCGAACGCGCGGGCACGGGCGGCATCCTCCGGCGAGTCGGCGTTGGCGCGCACGAGCATGCGGCGCTTCTCGTCCGCGTGGCTCATGATGCGGTCCACGGCGCCCACCAGGTCGCGGTCGTCATCGGTGTGTGCGGCGGCGAGGCCGGCCTCGAGCCCTTCGGCCAGGTAGGTGGTGACCGGGGAGTCGGTCACGGGCACGTCGCCTTCGAAGATTTCGCCGGTGGTGCCGTCGATCGCGATGATGTCGCCCACCTTGAATTCCTTGCCGGTGGACTTGACCTTCATGGTGCCGGCCACGTCGTCGACCACCAGGTCATCGGCGCCGACCACACAGCAGCGGCCCATGCCGCGCGCCACCACGGCCGCGTGCGAGGTCTTGCCGCCGCGGGCGGTGAGGATGCCCTCGGAGACCACCATGCCCTGGAGGTCTTCGGGGTTCGTCTCACGACGCACGAGCACCACCTTCGCGCCCGCCTGCGTGCGTGCCACCGCGGTGGCGTTGTCCATGACGATCTCGCCCACGGCCGCGCCCGGGGAGGCCGGCATGCCGCGGGTGATGGTGACCTTCTTCGCGTCCTTGTCGAACTGCGGGAAGAGCAGGGAGGTGAGCTGGTCGCCCGTCACGCGGGTGACCGCCTCGTCGCGAGTGATGAGACGCTCGTCGACCAGCTGGTCCGCCACGCGGAACGCCGCGGCCGGGGTGCGCTTACCCACGCGGGTCTGCAGCATCCACAGCTTGCCGCGCTCCACCGTGAACTCGATGTCGCACAGGTCGCGGTAGTGGATCTCGAGGCGGTCCATGATGGCCAGCAGCTCGTCGTACGACTTCTTGTCCAGCTCACCGAGCGCCGACAGCGGCAGCGTGTTGCGAATGCCCGCCACCACGTCCTCGCCCTGCGCGTTCTCGAGGTAGTCGCCGTACACGCCCGAGTGGCCCGTGGAAGGATCGCGCGTGAAGCACACGCCCGTGCCGGAGCCCGCACCCATGTTGCCAAACACCATGGTCTGGACGTTGACAGCGGTGCCGATGTCGTTCGGGATGTGCTCGCGGCGGCGGTAGATGCGGGCGCGCTCCGTGTTCCACGAGTTGAACACGGCCTTGATCGCCAGATCAAGCTGCTCGCGCGGGTTCTGCGGGAAGTCGTGACCCGTGGCCTCCTTGACAATCGCCTTGAACTCCACCACCAGGCGCTGCAGGTCCTCCGTGGTCATGTCCGGATCGCCGGCGTAGCCCTTCTCATCCTGGAGGGCATGCAGGGCGTCCGCGAACGGCTCACCCTCAATGTGCAGCACGGTCTTGCCGAACATCTGCACTAGGCGGCGGTACGAATCCCACGCGAAACGCTCATCCCCGGACTGCTCCGCAAGGCCGAGCACCGACTCGTCGTTCAGACCAATGTTGAGCACGGTCTCCATCATGCCCGGCATGGAGAACTTCGCACCCGAGCGCACCGACATGAGCAGCGGATCAGCCGGATCACCCAGGTGCTTGCCCATCTTCGCCTCGACCTCACGGATCGCGCCCGTGACCTGCACGTCCAGCTCCTCCGGCGCCGCACCCTCGTTCAGGTACACGCGGCAGGCCTCCGTGGTAATCGTGAAGCCGGGAGGCACCGGGAGACCAAGGTTGGTCATCTCAGCCAGGTTCGCGCCCTTACCGCCGAGGAGGTCCTTCTGGTCCTTATCACCCTCGGTGAAGTCGTATACGTACTTTGTCATCTGCCCTCCGTTGGGAATCATGGGTTGTCGTATGTTGTAGGGGCGCGCCACCCGTTTCGGGCGGTTCGGCCCGCCTATTTCGAGCGGTGTGGCCCGCCTAGTATGGGCGGCCTTAGCCGCCACGCACCGCCCTCAAATGTATCACCGGCCGGGCGCCATATGCGACTTTCGACCCGGTTCCCGCAACGGCAAGCCCCCGGGTGGCGGGCCCGTCTCACGCACGCCTGGGCCCGGGTGCCTAGGCCGGCGTCACGACGCCATGGGGCGGCTTGCGTCCCGGCGCCGCGCTCGCGCTACCTCCCAATTGATGGTGAACAACTCCTGCCGAGTCTCGGTGGCTCGCAGAGCATCCTCTGCGCTACGGAGCAGCTCCTCAGACTCAGTGCGTAGACGATTTCGTTCGGCGCGATAGTCGTCCTCAGCATCGTCAGCCTTGCGCTGCCAGCGCCGTGCCTCTTGGCGGAGCTTCAACTCCTGCGCCGTGTTTGATGCCTTTCGAGCTTCCTTGTTTGCTGTGGCGGCCTTGGCTTGGTAATCGCGGATCTTGGCGTCAAATGTCGCTTTGAGGTCGAGGCGAGCAGCATCAACGAGGGCTTCTTGTTCAAGAAAGAAAGTGGCATTTCGCTCTTCGACATCCCGCTCGAGCCTCTTGATCTGTTGCGCGATGCCGCGCTCGAAGCCGTTGGTATCCACATCGCCCTCACTGACGTTGACGCAGTTCAGGTCGAGCAGATCTCGAATCTGCTCTGGATCCATGGGGGTACCGTTATCAAAGAACCCTGAGAATAGGAGATACGACTCTCGAAGGTCCTTGCTACCAGCGCGCATCGCGAAGGTGACTTCCTCAACTCGCAACCGCCCCTGCTTATTGCGCATACGCTTGGCGATCGTGCTGGCCCGGTCTGATCCTTGAATCTGGAAGATCAGCCGGGCAGGTGGAGTGTTTCGTGTTTTCGCCGACTCGATGACCCACGAACAAAGATCACTGGAGTAGCGATACTGATGCGCGCCCTTCCGCGGCTCCGACTTGAAGTAGTAGTCACCGGCCGTAATTCCACTACGGGGCGAGGCGTGAAGCTTGAACTGCGTACCCGAATCGTTGAAGGTGGCTTTATCCCCCAGCTCGTGCCGAGTAACATCGATCAAGAGTCGTTCAAAGGCGTTGAGGACGATTCCGGTTTGGGCGTCGTAGGACTTGAGCTTGTCGCGCACCTTCGGGTCGAGGTTATCGAACACCTTGGCGCGGGTCTTCTTCATCTCCCGGTTGATCTGCTTCGCGTACTTCGCTTCGAGAGCAGTAAACGCGGCATCGATCTCGGCGGAGGTCTTGCAGTTGTCAAGGATGTGGGCGATGTTCTTCTCGAAATCCAGGCCGTCTTCGATCTGACCGAGAACCTCATCGGACGCGCCGAACACGGAGGTGAACAGCTCGAACTTCTCAGTGAGCAGCTCGAGGATGCGTTCTTCGGCAAGGTTTCCTTTGTTGGAGAAGTTGACGACCACGACGTTGTGTTTCTGCCCGAAGCGGTGCACGCGGCCGATGCGCTGCTCGATGCGTTGCGGGTTCCACGGCAGGTCATAGTTGACCAGCATCGAGCAGAACTGCAGGTTGATACCCTCCGCAGCGGCCTCGGTCGCGATCATGAGCCGACCGCGTTCACGGAATTCATCCACGAGGGCTTTACGCCGGTCTGCAGCAAGAATACCTGTGACAAGATCACCGCCCTGGTTCTCCTCGAGCCACCGCTTGTAGATCGTGTTGGCTTTCGGACTGGTATTGGTGCCGTTGAACAAGACGAGGCCTTCGCCCCATCCTGCCTCCGTGAGGGATCGGGCGAGGTAGTCCTGGGTGACGGTGGAGTCGGTGAAAATGATCGCCTTCTCCGGTGCACCAATCTCGCGCAGCTTCGCAAAGCCCTGCTCGAGCGCATCAACCAGCTTCACAGCCTTCTGGTTGACGGTAATGGAGCGGGCGAGCTTTGCGTACTCGCGCAGCTCTTCGACTTCGCTGAGCATCGCATGGCGCTGCTCCGGGTCAATCACCTCAGGGGTGACCGGGGTGTTTTCTGCTTCTTCCCGTAGCTCGCCGGTGAGGTCTGGGTCACCGACGAAGCCGCCGGCGTCGTTGCGTCGGCGTCCGGCGCGGACTTCCGCTTCGAGGCGGTCTGCAGTGCGCTCTAGAGTAGAGGCGACGGCGTAGGAGGAGGAGCCGAGGCGTTTGCGCATGATGAGAGCGGACAGGTGGCGTTGGGATTTCGCAAACGCCCACAGAAACGGCCGCTGCAGGTACTCGTTGATCTTGTCGTACAGCTCGATCTCAGCATCGCTCGGGGTAAACGCGACGGTCAGCGGCATACGTTCGGTGAAGCGAATGTACTTATCCGCATCCTTGCGAAGCGTCCGTTTCGCCACCATCGCGACCCGCTGGGCGAGGTCATCGTTGCCGACCCCGTCAGGGTTGTCCAGGTAGCGCTCCTTGAATGCCTCGAGAGAATGGAAGTAGTCCGGCGCGAACACCGAGACCAGCCCGTAGAGTTCCTCGAGCCGGTTCTGTAGCGGAGTCGCGGTGAGCATGACCGTCTTCGTGGCGGCGCGGCAGATGCGGGCGACGTTTGCTGCGATCTTGGCTTGCCCGGTCCAGTGGGAGCGCAGGCGGTGGGCTTCATCGCAGACCACGAGATCCCAGGTCCGGAGCAATTTCGTGGTCTGCGAGTTCGCGAACTCATAGGAGCAGATGAGGATCTGATCCTTCGCGCCTGGCCCGGTCAACTCATCAATGTTGGTGCGATCGAGCAGTGAGGCGGGCAGAGCGAATTTCTCGTCCAGTTCCTGCTTCCACTGCTGGCGCAGCGACGATGGTGCGATGATGAGGACGCGCCGGTTGCGCTGTGCCCAGTATTGGGAGATGACGATTCCGGCCTCGATCGTTTTACCAAGCCCGACCTCGTCAGCAAGGATCACCCCATTCAGGAACGGGGTTTGCAGGGCGAACAGGGCGGCGTCGACTTGGTGGGGTTTGGGCTCCACCTGCGCATCGAATAGCAGCCCCGCGAGCTTGCCGACATGGTCGGAGGCATAGGAACGGTCGAGCTCGTGAGCGTAGAGCTTGGCCTGATAGTCACTCAAATACTGCACTCGTCGCCGCTCCCCTTAGACTTCCCACCGTTCAGGCGCGGACACCGCATAATCCACGCCGATCGCGGCGAAGTGCTTCATTGCGGCCTTGATCTTCGCATTCTCGCTCGGGCGGCGCTTCGCCGGGTCTTGACTCGACTTCGTTTCCCTCACCAGGTAGAGGTGCTCGGTGCCGTCCTCAACCTTGATAATCGCCCAGTCCGGGTTGTAATCACCCACCGGTGTAGGCACACGGAACTTGTCGGGCAGCTTCATGAACAACTTGATGTCCTCACGCCCATCCAAGTACTGAGCGAACTGCCGCTCCACTGCCGAGTCGAGCACGAGGTAGTCGAAGTCCGTCTTCTCCTTATTCGTCACCTTGTACAGCTGGTCGATGAACCGGTCCTTCTCCTCCAACCCATCGGCCTGAAGTTCGCGCAGCTCATAGATGGAGCCACCGATCGGCTCATACTGGATCCCGTCGATGAGGGTGTGAGCGAGCTCGGTCTCGATACGCTCGGTGACCATCTTGATGAAGTCATTCGGGTTCGCGAGGAAGTCCCCGATGCGGCCGGAGCCGAGCAGGATCTCGATGATCGTCTTCCGCGTCAGCGACGTTGATTCTTGAAGCTGGCTGATGATGTCCGGCAACGGATACGAGTCCGTGAGCACGGTGGACCGGGATCCCAGTTCCGTGCCTTTTGGGCCACCACGCGTGATCTCAAGCCCAGTTCGGGTGACCTGGATACGAATCGGATCGATCTGCGGCGCCTGCTGGATACTCGCCACGCTCCGTTTGATGAGGTCCTCACGATCGAGCGCCACGCGGTAAGTGGTGCGCGCGGTGATTGCCTCCCAGAACTCTTCGAACTCGGGGGTGGCGTAGACCTGCTTGTTGAGGGCGCGGGGCTGGCGCTTGCGCTTGTGCTTGACGATCGTTTCGATCTTGCAGCCATCGACAATCCGGATGACGTCTTCCTCGTAACCTGCGAACTCTTCGGGAAGGTTTACAGTGAAGCCCAGCTGGTCTGGCACCCATGTGCCCATCACCTCACCGGCAGCGTTGATGTAACCCTGGCTGAGGAGCGACTCCCAGATCTCACTGGAACGCTTCGTCCCCAGTCGCATCTCCTTACCCGTCACCTCATCAACCACCGGCAAGGCAGCGAACTCAGTCCGTCTCACGTATCCGATCGCCACACCAGCCTGCTTGTACTCATCCTGCAGTGCAGACGCGAACGCCTTATACGATTCGTTCGCCACGACAGTGAGTTGTGCGGTGCCCGCATCCTTGATCCGCTCACCGTCCTGGTTCACGGGCAGGCGCAGGCCACGGCCGATGGTCTGGCGGCGCTCCGTCTCGGTCGACATGTCACGCAGCGTGCAGATCTGGAACACGTTCGGGTTATCCCACCCCTCACGGAGCGCAGAGTGAGAGAAGATGAACCGGACCGGCTCGTCCATACTGAGCAAGCGAGCCTTGTCCTTCATGATCAGCTCATAGGCGTCATCATCGGCCTTTGTCTTGCCCGAGGAGTCCTTGAACGTGAGCTGGGCGTTCTTGCCCTTACCTGCCTTCATCTGCGCGAAGTATCCAGAGCGGGCCTCCACCGGATCCTCGGGCAGGAACGCGTGGGCGGCCGGGTTTTTCGCGCGCTCTTCAACGTAGATCGCGTCGAAGGCCTCGGCGAACGGGCCGCGCGCATCGAGGTTGTTGATGCCCTCACCGAGGTAGGAGGCGACCTTGTCGATGAAGAACAAGGAGAGCACTTTTATGCCGCGTTCGTGAACTTGGGTCTCTTTGCGGATGTGCTCCTTGATGGTCTCCTTGATCATTTCCCGGAACACGGCGTCCTGGTTGTCACCAATCGTCTCGCCAACCCGCAGGTAGCCGTAGTTGGTCAGCTCGATCTGCTCAGGGAGCACGCTGATCTCGTTGATCCGCCAGTTTCCCTCATAGGCCGGGTTACCGCCCGACAGCCGTTCCAGATCCGCGCCCTGGGTGGCGTTAACCTTCCGTTTGGCATACGAGCCGTCTTTCTTACGGCAGATCAACTCCAGGCTTGCTTTGAAGCTCGGGTCGCGTTTGACCTCCAGTAACTTCACATACGGCTTCGCCGCGCCGCCTATCTCCAGGGCGTCGGAGACGACGATCTTTTTCACCAACTCCAGCCGGTGAGCATCGAGCGGATCGAGCCGGTACACCACGTTGCGGGTGGTCCGGTGGGTTGCCGAGTAGCGCAGTGTGCACAGCGGGTTCAGGTCGGTGACAGCGGACTGGGAGAGCTGGGACTCCATGTTTTGCGGCTCATCCATGATGACAATCGGCCGAGTTGCCTGCAAGAAGTCAAGTGGCCGCAGGCCAGAGAGCTTATCGCGCTGCTGATGAATGATACGGGTGTTCTTATCGCCCCTAATCGAGTCGATCGTCATCACCAAGAACTGCAACGATGTAGCCGTAGCAAAATCTCGCACGTCCTCGGCGCGGTCACCGGAGTAAACGTTGTAGTCCATGTTGATTTGCGGGTACAGGTGGCGGAAGTGCTCGCGCATCAACTGGATGCTGGTCTTCACACCCTCCCGTATCGCCACCGACGGCACCAAGATGATGTACTTGTTGAACCGGTACTTGCTCGCGAGTTCGAACGCGGTACGCAAATACACGTACGTTTTACCGGTGCCGGTTTCCATCTCAATATCGAACTGAAGCCCATCCACCAGGGTGTCGTTAACCTCTAAACCGTTGCGGTCCTGCACCTGGCGCAGATTTACGGCAATCGTCTCCTCATCCAGGACAAGGTTGTTACCGTAGGCACCGATCTCGGCGAACAGGTCGAGCCCGTCTGGCGCTAGGCCAGGGATGTCGAGCGCCGGGTTGGGCGAGTAGTCTTCCAGCTTCGTGACGAGCTGGTCGGCATCGGCAGGCTGCCCATCGAATAGGTCAGTGACGGCCTCGATGGCGCTCGTCTGGTAGGGCTGGCGCGGGTCAAACTGGAATTTCATCGAACTCAAGTCCTTCTACGCCGTCCACAGATCAACATTGCGGGTGCGGCATTCCTGCACGAGGTTCGTCTTCAGTTCGTCATTCCCCTGGAACGCATCCTCCAAGACCACCAAGCGCTCAGGCTCCTTCGCGACCAGAGCACGGAGCTGATCCAAGGTCGGCTGCGTGTGCTCATCTAAGTAAGCCATCACTAGACCGTCCGCGACACTGAAGACGCTCAGGCCTGCGACCTTGATGATCTCGATCTTCTCCGTCAGCGAGAACCCAAGCTTCAGCAACACCTCAGTCAACAGTGCTTCGGGGCGGGCATGATCATCAGCCGAGTCCGCAAGATCGGAGAACAAACCAATCAGATCACCCTCGGACAGGCCCGAGTCGGCTTTCCACTTCGTGAAATTCGTATCTACGAGCTTGTAAGCGCGGAATCCAATATCGAGGGAATCCGCCTGGCCATCAAGTTTCGACGCTTCTTCCTCGAGAATCTTCTTACTCGCACGACGGATACGCTCACGAGTAATTTCTGAAATAGTTTCGTAACCTGCCTTGTATGCCTCAGATTTCTCATCCGTTGGTTCGGGTAGCTGAACGGAAATGCATCGGCGGTTGCCACCGTCCTCAGCGTTCAATGTCAAAACTGCATGAGCGGTCGTACCAGAGCCTGCGAAGAAATCAAGCACCAAGGAGTCGGAATGAGCCCCCTGAGCGATTAGAGTTTTCAGGAGTTGCAGGGGTTTAGGAAAGTCGAATATTTTTCCGCCTAGAAGATCGCGAACTTCACGTGCACCCTCAGTATTCGTATTTGACAACTTCTTCTCTAGTAAGCTCGAAAATCCTGTTTTGCTATTTCGCAAGTCTCTCAAGAATTTCTTTTCCCTTGGCCTGCCGTCAGGCGACTTTGGGAAAAGAATCCTCCCCTCATCCAACAGGGTTTGCATAGTCTCTCGAGACTTCGACCAGCCACGATTCGGGTTTGGGGGATAGTGAAAGCCCGTCTCGGGGTCGACCAAGTCATAATGCAAGTTTGGGCGCTGGCTAGCGGAAGCAAGCCCGGATAGGTCAACGCTCATCCAGGGGCCACGAGGGTCATTGTCTGGGTTCGAGTATTTACCCTGATCTATGTCCTGTCCTGTGAGCGAGGCATGTACGGTCCTACCGATCACCAAAACATAATCATGGTCTAACGAGAAGCGCGAGGAGTTTCTGCTGTCGGGGGTTTGTCGTCGCCGCCAGACGAATTTTCCCAAGACGTTGTGCTCGCCGAAAATTTCGTTGGTAATAAGCGTAAGCCGATCGACTTCTGACTCGTCGATACTGATAAATATCAGTCCGTCCTGGGTGAGGAGGTTTCTAGCGAGCTTTAGCCGTGGATACATCATGTTGAGCCAGTTGGAGTGGAAGCGCCCAGATGATTCCGAGTTCGTTGACAGTTTCCCGCCTTCGTCGGTCTGCCCGGTGAGTTCGAGGTAATTGCCGATGGAGTCGGCGTAATCGTCAGCGTAGACGAAGTCGTTGCCCGTGTTGTAGGGCGGGTCGATGTAGATCATCTTGATCTGCCCGTAATAGTGCTTTTGGAGGATCTTCAGCACTTCGAGGTTGTCGCCCTCGATGAACACGTTCTGAGTGGTGTCCCAGTCAACGGAATTCTCTTTGTCGGGCATGAGGGTCGACGTCGTCGGCGTTTGCGCAGCACGAATTGCCCGAGTCTTACCTGGCCAGAAGAGCCCGAACCGCTCCCGTGCATCCTCAACATCGTCACCAAGCAAGACCTTGAGCTTCTCGACGTCAGCCTTCCCGTCCGCAATCACCTCAGGGAACAGCTCAGCCAGGCGTTCGGCCGCCTCGGTTGCAAAATCGGGAGTGATCCCGGGAACCTGCTTCGTGGTGTCATCCATGTCGTGCTCCGTCGCAGTCGTTTGTTCCTAGCCTTTTCAGCCGAGCATATCCTTGCCTCGGCGCTCAGCACATGACGATACTACTCAAGTGCTGACGCCACGGCCGCCTCGACGCGCTCCAAAGAACCAGGCAACAGCGCTGGTCAAGCCGCTCGCAGCGGATCGCGGATCATCAATAAGACAGTCATCGTCGCGCTTCTCGCAAATACCAAACCGCAGGCCGTGGGAGCGAAGGGCACCCGCCAGAAGACGCCGACTACCCAGGCGCTAAACAGCAAGGACATCGGCACCACAGTCGTGGTGACCACCCTCGTCCACGAGGTCGGCGAGATCATGGCCCGGGTCGCGCTCGACCGCAACCGTGAGGTGGTCGGGGTGTTGCTGCCATCAATGGACTCGACCGAGTACCCGTTCTAAGGGCGGTCCGGACCACTCGGGAGGCGGGCAGACCGGATCGTCCCGCAAATCCTAGAGCTCGGACAAGACCGAAGTGTTCGGTCCTGCCGGGGCCGGCCGGAACGGCGGGCCCCGGCCGGAGAACCAGGGATCCGCGCGCCGGGAGCTCGCTGGGCATTAAAATCTACTGGACGAATCCGGGGCGATCTTCGCATATAAAAAGATCGCCCCGGAATCATCCAAGTTTTTCAAATCGCACGGCCACACCCGCACCCCGCCGCCGGGGGCGGCAATCCTACCACTCGCCCGTGGCATCCACGAGTCACTGCACCATCGCCGCGGCGGTGGCCCCTTGGCCCAGCGGTCGAAGCTGGCGGAGCACTGGTGGCGGGATATCCGGCCGAGGACCTGTGCTCGCTCGAATGGGACCCCACCGACGGCAGCTCCTTCGAGAAGCTCCTCGCCCAGCTCACGGTGGGCGCGAACGGCGTGCAAGGCGACGAGGAGGGCTTCGACAAGAACCACGTCAAGGTCCACGGCATGGGCTACAACGAGGCCGGCTCCGGTTACGGCCAGGTGCAGTGGGCGCCGTTCGCCCTATCGAATGGGCACTGGGCGTGGACCGATGAGAACCCGTGGGGCCAGCATTTTAACTACGACGCACCCGAGCCTCACGAGAACATCCAATAGTGGCGCTCCCTGATCGACAAGGGATACATGCCGCCGCTGTCGATCGCCACCTCGGGGATTGGCACAATCGAGTCGCTGACCTCGAGCGTCTACGCCAACCTGATCGAAGGGTCGTGGAACATCGCGAGCATCACCACGACGTCGCAAATCCCCATCCAAGCGTTCCCCACGCCGATAGGTCGGGACGGGAACCGAGCATCAGTGATGAACGGAGTGGGGCTCGCGGGCGGGCAGTCTGCCCTCATGCGCATGGCGGGGCGAGCTGCACTGTACCTTCAGATCGTGAGGGCGGAATGCGGGCGGGCGTCCGGGGATCCAGGCGCCTGCCCGCGGCCGGCCAACGGACGCCGGACTCCGGCGTCCGTTGGGCATAGCCCAGCGCTAAGCCCAGTTACCATGCTCCGTGAACACAAAATCGTCGCCCGGGTAGTCGCCGATCTTGGTCAGCCCGATAATAAAATCGATCAACTGCCAAATACCGAGCGTCATCCACGACACGAGCAGCATCAAAACACCAATCCCAACCTGACCGCGCAGAAAACGGTGAACGCCAAAGGTGCTGAAGAAGAACGACATCAGGATGTACAGAGTCTTATTCACCCTCTTCATTCCAGGCGCCTGAGGAGCAGCCATATCGTAATGCTGCTGGTACACATGCGGGGGCTGAGCCTGATACGTCGGCTGACCCTGGAACGCCGAGTTCTCCTGGAACCCCGGCTGAGGCTGGAATCCCGGCGTTGGCTGGGGCGGATTGTTCGGCGGAAAATCCTGATTAGACATGATATTGCGTGACCTTTCTGTGAAGGGTCGTGCTTACCCGTGGTGGTCATTCTAGCCGCACCCCCTTCACAACACCCACTCGCCCACAAGCCAAGCAGTGCATGCCGACTACGCAACCACCGGGTAACATTTATCGCCTAAACACGATACTATCGAGTCATGACGATCAGCAGCCCTCCCCTCGACCACTCCGCCACCGCGGTCTACGCCAGCCTCTTCCACTCACTGTCCGACCCCACACGCCTCGCCGTTCTCCACCACCTCTCCTACGGCGAGCACCGCGTGCGCGACTTGGTCGATCACCTCGGGCTCGCCCAATCCACCGTCTCCAAACACCTCTCCTGCCTGCTCGAATGCGGCCTCATCGAATTCCGCGCGGAGGGCCGCGCCTCCTGGTACTGCCTCGCCGACGCCGACGACCTCGCCTCCCTCCTCCAAGCCTCCGAGCACCTCCTCGCAGCCACCGGCTCCCAGGTCACTCTGTGTTCCCAACTCATGCACCCCAACGAGGCCTAAATGTCCCACCACATGCACTCACACTCTCACGCTGGCGCGGCCGGCTCCCCCGCGACGCCTGACCATCGGCGGAGGCTCACGATCGTCGTCGTGATCACGGGAATCATCGTGGCCGCGCAGCTCGTCGGCTCGATCGTCACGGGCAGCCTCGCACTGCTCACCGACACCGTGCACGCCCTCACCGACCTGTCCGGGCTGGTGGTCGCGCTCGTAGCCGCGACGCTCATGCTGCGCCCTGCCACAGCCCAGCACACGTGGGGCTTCCGCCGCGTCGAGGTTATTGCCGCGCTCGGGCAGGCTGTGCTGCTGCTGGTCGTGGGCGGGTATGCCGTGATCGAAGGCGTGCAGCGACTGTTCGCCCCGCCGGTCGTGCCCGCCGGCGAGCTCCTCGTGTTCGGCGTGATCGGGTTGTGCGCGAACCTCGCGGGCCTGCTCGTGCTACACGGCAGCCGGGAGGCCAACCTCAACCTGCGGGCAGCCTTCCTCGAGGTGCTTAATGATGCGCTCGGCTCGCTCGGTGTGATCGTGGCAGCGATCGTCATCTGGGCCACCGGGTTCCAACGCGCCGACGCCCTGGCCGGCCTCTTCATCGCCGCGCTCATCCTGCCGCGCGCGTTTGTCATCCTTCGCGAGACGATTCGGGTGCTCATGGAGTTCGCACCCGAGGGGCTTGATTTGGAGGAGGTGCGGCGGCACCTGGTCGCGGTGGATCACGTGGTGGAGGTCCACGACCTGCACGCCTCCGCCGTTTCCACCGGGCTGCCCGTACTCACCGCGCACGTGGTCCTCGACGATGAATGCTTCACCGACGGGCACGCCCAGCAGGTGCTGCGCGCCATGCGCGAATGCGTCGACCAGCACTTCGACGTTGCCCACACCACCTTCCAGCTCGAGGCGCCCGGGTTCCACGCCGGCGGGCACGCATGCTCGGTGCCGCAGGAGGCCGGGAAGTAGGGCTGGGCCGGCGGTGCGGAGGTGGCCGGCCGTCAAATCTCAGGACCCTGTAGCTTTTCATCGCCAAAATCGGGGGTTCGAGCCTCAGAGTCATGAGATTTGACGGGGCGGCGAGAGACCCGGCCCGGGCGGAAGATAAAACTCCAGGTCAGAGCGTTGCTCTCCCGTCAATGGAGATTCAGCACCCGCCAGACCGCCGAGCCGGCGTAACCGGTGAGCCTGAACAATCTCATCGCAAAAACCGGCCTTTTCGACCTCAGATTCACCAGTTAGCAATGCTCCGACCGGTACGGCCCCTGTAAGAGCGGCCACCCAACGTCCGCTGAAGTGAAAGCAGAACATCCGCAAAAGCGACAGTGAAACATCCGCAAGAGTGACAGCGAGACGTCCGCAAGAGTGACAACGCCACCCTGCGACCTCGGTAAACGCTGATTCCGGGAACGCCCAAAATACAGCCAAAGAAACCGGCGGGCGCACGGGCTTCACCTTGCCCAGCGGCTTCCACGTGTTACCGCTCAGCGCGCTGGGGCCCCAGCTCAGTTAACGACGTCGGCCGCCGTCCCGCCTGATTGGATCGTGCGCGCCATGCGCGTGAACGCGGCAAAGGTGTGGCGGTAGAACTCGGTGTAGCCAGCCCAGAGGTAGTTGCGGCCCGGCTCTCCGCTCGCCGCCAGGCACTCGGCCACAACGTCAACGCCCCTAGCCACGGATCACCCCCGGCAGCGCCTCGACGAGGGTTCCCAGCGCCACCCCCGCCAGGAGGATGCCGAAGGCCAACGTGAGCGTGGATTCCCGCACGCGCGTGGTTAACCTGGCGCCGACCAGCCCTCCGCACATGCTCGCCGCCGCAAACGCCAGCGCGATGTCCCAGTTCAGCTCCACACCCGTGCCGATTCGGCCCAACAGGCCCATGAGCGAGGCGATGATCATCACCAGCAGTGACGTGCCCGTGGCCTTCTTCGGCGAGAAATGCAGCACCAGCACGAGCGCCGGCACCACCACGAATCCCCCGCCCACGCCAAAGAACCCGGTGAGCACGCCCGTTAGTGTGGCCACCGCCAGCAACATCAGCGGGCTCGCGCCACGGGCCTCCCCGCCAGGCATGTCACCCGCATCTCTACGCATCTTCCACGCCTTGCGTAGCATCACCACCGCCACAACGCTGAGCATCACCCCGAACGACACCATGAGCACCGTCGGTGCCACGAGCGCCGACGCCCGCGCCCCGGCGAACGAGCCCAGCGCGGACAGCGCGGCGAAGATCAGTCCGTCGCGCCACCGAACGCGGCCCGCCCGCGCATGGGGAATAATCGACACGCACGCCGTCAACGCCACAATCACCAGCGAGGCCGCCGTAGCCTGATGCGGCTCCTGCCCCAGGATGTACACTAGGATCGGGACGGACAGGATCCCTCCCCCGGCGCCGAGCATGCCCACCACCACGCCGACCGCCAGGCCAATCACAGCTGCGAGGATCATGCGCGGCCTCCCAAGATCTGCTTCGCCCGGCGGAGCGCGAGCGCCCGCACGATGCGCTCCGCGAGCGACGTCGACTGCATTCCAAACACGGGCGTTCTCCTTCCTTCACGCGCGGCCGCGGCCAGGGCCGGCCTCTCACTCCACAGTCTAGAACCGGCCTCCGACAAGACTCCCCTCAGCCCGGCCGCCCAGGAAGCGCTCGAACGTCGCCCGTTACCTTATTGATAGGCCTGGATTCCTGAGATGATGGGCTTGTTGGCTGGACAGTCCTGGCATGATGATTTGTCCCTGTTTGTTAAATGATCCGGGGGCGCTGTGGAAATCTTCTCCTTGCCGTAGGGCAGCGTTGATAGTGTTATGCCACGAGCAACGAGTGCAGTTGAGGGGGTGCCAATGGTCGTCCGCGTGAATGTCGCGCCTGAGCTACTGACCTGGGCAACTGAACGTGCCGGTTGGGATAACAACGACATCGCAAGGCGCGCCCCGCACCTTCACGAATGGGTGAGCGGAAGCCGCACGCCCACCTTGAACCAGATCCAGAAGTTCGCCGCGGACACCTATACCCCCTTCGCCGCGCTCTTTCTTGACGAGCCTCCCGCCGAGCACATCCCCATCCCCGACATGCGAACTCTGAGCAACCGGGCAGTTGCCAAACCGTCGGCCAACCTTCTCGACACCATTTACGAGTGCCAGAATCGCCAAGATTGGTACAGGGAGTACGCCGAAGAGGTGGGCCTGCCCCTGGTACCATTCATTGGGGCGGCAACCATACAGAGTCCCGTGGCCCATGTTGCAGCCGAGATGATCGATTTGCTTGGCTTCGACGTTGCCCGCAGGCACAAGCTCCGCACAATCAGTGAAGCCCGCAGCGCCCTGATCGACGTCGTCGAGCAAGCCGGAGTCCTCGTGATGGTCAGTGGAATCGTCGGTAACAACACCCACCGCAAGCTGAACGTGGCAGAATTCCGCGGTTTCGCGTTGGCCGATGCCCGGGCGCCCCTGATCTTCGTCAACGGTGCTGACACGCAGGCCGCACAGATCTTCACAATTCTCCACGAGCTTGCTCACCTCTGGCTAGGACACAGCGCACTTTCTGACGCGGAGGTGGAAACGCATGCAGGGAACGCCGAAGAGTTGTGGTGCAACCGCGTCTCCGCCGAGGTCCTCATTCCTCAGGCCGTTCTCCGCGAGCAGTATGCGGGGGTCCTTGATGACGACGAGCTTGAACGCCTCGCCGGGATATTCAAGGCAAGCACACTTGTCGTGCTCAAGCGGCTCTTTGATGTCGGGCTATTGGCGTGGGACCCGTATCACGAAGCCTACGAAGCCGAGCACCGGCGCATCCTTGAGCTCCTCGCCAGCCGCCCAGCCCCGAGTTCCGGAGGCGATTTCTACAAGACACATCCACGCCGGGTCAGCGCACGGTTCGCCCGCGCTGTGCTCGAAAGCGCATTCGCCGGGGCCACCCCGTTCCGGGACGCCTACCGGCTCCTCGGCACGAAGAAGCCCTCGACGTTCGAAAATCTCGCTGACAGGCTCCTCACGGCATGACGTACCTGCTCGATTCCAACGTCTTCATCCAAGCCAAGAATCTCTACTATGGCTTCGACTTCGCGCCGGGTTTTTGGTCGTGGTTAAACATGGCCTTTGAACAATCTCAGATCCACAGCATCACCGCTGTTCGTAACGAACTTGTGCAGGGAAACGACGAACTGGGCGCGTGGGCACGAGCGAGGAAAGACTTCTTTCAAGAGATTGATGCCCCCACGACGCGCTACTTCACCGAGCTCAGTACCTGGGTTTACAACAACAATTTTACGCAGGTCGCGCGCGACAGCTTCACTGCGAGCCATGCCGACTTTTTGCTCGTCACTTACGCTCGCGCCCATAATCTCACCCTTGTCACTCATGAAACCTTTTCCCGTGGCGTCAACAGAGTCAAGATCCCCAACGCGTGCCAAGCACTCGGGGTTGAGTACACCAATACCTTCGACATGCTCAGACAATCGCAGGTCCGGCTGGTCCTTTCCGAGTAATCAGGCTCTCACCTCCGGGTGGCTAGCCGCGCCTCTTGTAGCTAACTAGTGAATCTGAGCAGTTTCAGTGTCAAAACCGGGCTTTTGAAGCCCCAGACTCACCAGTTAGCTACCGATCCCGATTTGCTGACCTCCCGGATCCGGGCCTCCACCTCGTTGGCGATCTCGGCGGGCGTGCCCACCACGTCAATCACGGCCCCGAGCTCGCCGGGCTGGAGGGCTTCGAGGGTGGCGTACTGGGAGTCGAGGAGGGAGGCGGGCATGAAGTGGCCGGTGCGGGCGCCAAGGCGGCTGGCAAGAAGGGAGCGGTCGCCGTCAAGATGCATGAAGATGACGCGGGCCGCGCCGTTGCGCAACACGTCGCGGTAGCTTTTCTTGAGGGCGGAGCAGGTGACGATCGTGGACCGGCCCTCGTTTTCCTTCTCGGTCATCCAGGCGCGGATGGTTTCGAGCCAGGGCCAGCGGTCGTCGTCGGTGAGGGGAACCCCGGAGTGCATCTTTTCGACGTTCGCCTGCGGGTGGAAGTCGTCGGCCTCGGCGGCGTCCCAGCCCCAGCGGTCTTGGAGGATGCCCGCCACGGTGGTCTTGCCGCAGCCGGCCACGCCCATGATGATCACGTGCAACGAGCCAGCGACGCCGCCGGCCGCTCCGAATGTAGCCGGCACTTTGGTACTCTCCATGTTCCTCACCTTCGACCGTTGGTAGCCGGACAGGCTTAGCGGCCGGCCCGGCCGAGCTCCCTCAGGAAGGTGTCGATTTCGGCGGACGTGGGCGCCGTGTTCGGCCCGCTCCGCCCGGCCTTGAGGGCCGCGGCCGCGTTGGCCCGCTCCACGGCGCTCATCATGTCAAGGCCCCGGTCCAGCGCAGAAAGCAGCACGCCCGCGTGGACGTCGCCGCACCCGTTGGTGTCCACCGGCTCGCAGGGGAAGGTCGGCACCGCGGTGACCTTGCCTCTCCCATCGTTGCGGCTCACCCGCGTGGCCTCGGCCCCGTTGCGTACCACTGCCCACGCACCTTCCGGCAGGGCGGCGGCCAATTCGCGCGCGACATCGTCGTGATCAAAGCCGGCACCGAGCACGCCGAAACGCTCGAGGATGACGGCGGCCTCGCGTTCGTTGGCGCTGAGGATGTCGCAGCGCGCGAGGACCGGGGCAAACAGGTCAAAGGGGAGGTCGGCGACGAGGGGCGAGGGGTCGACGAACACCGTGACCGACGGCGGCAGGCCGGGCAGCCAGCGGGCGAGGCCGTCGGCGTTTTTCGCGGTGGCGAGAGAGTAGCCGGAGACGTAGACGAAGTCGCCCGGGCGGAAGTCGATCGCATCGAGGTGCTCGATCCCGAAGTCTCCCTCCACCCCGATCGAGGTGATGAACGTGCGCTCGGCGGAGTCCTCGACGAGGGCAACGCAGAAGCCGTTGTCGGCGGGGAGGCGCTCGTAGTTGACGCGAACGCCCGCCTCCTCGAGCGCCCGGGCGATGACGGCCGCGTTCATGCCGGTGCCCACCAGCCCGCAGTAGAGCACGTCCATGCCGTCGCGCACGGCCGCAAGCAGGGAGTTCATCGCACCGCCGGCCACGGTGAAGGCCCCGGTGGCCACGATGTCGCCGCCCGGCTCGGGCATCTTCGCGATGCGTAGCACCTGGTCGACGATCACGGAACCCGTGTGAATCAGCGTCATGGCGCGTCCTTTCCGGCCGCCCGCGCGCGGCGCTCGAGGAGGGCGGGGGCAAGGGTGTCGAAGCTGAGCGAGTTGCGTTCGGCGATCTGATTCACGACGTCGGCCGGCCAGGTTTCCATGCCCGAGAGCGCGCCGCGCATGGCGCCGACCATCGCGCCGACCGTGTCGGTGTCGCCACCCGCCGAGGCCGCCAAGCACACGGCCTCCCAATCCGGGATGTCGAGCGCGGTGATCGCGAGCGCCGCGACCACCGACTCGTGCGACTGCATCGAGGTGCCGATCAGGTGGAAGAGGGCAGTGATCGGGTCGGGGGCTCGGCGGAGCTGGTCAATCGCCCATCGGGTGCGAAGGGCGATGTCGGGCGCCGTGAAGTGGGTGCCCTGGGCCGCGGCCTCAGCGGCCGCGGCCAGGCCAAACTCCAGGGCAGCGGCCAGGTCAGCACCGTCCAGCGCCGCCGACACCACCCCCGCCACCGCCGCCGCACCCGCCAGCGCCACCGACGTTCCGTGGGTGGGGCGAGAAGCCGCAACGACGGCGTCGACAAGCTCGCCCATCGGCTCAGACGGCACCACAATCCCCACCGGGGCCACCCGCATCGCCGCGCCGTTGGTGGTGCCAGTGCGGCCGGCGTCGGCGGGCGAAGCGCCCTCGCGGATCGCAAGAAGGGCGCGCTTGGTGGACGGGCCGAGGAGGTCAAGGGAGCCGCGCGCGATCATGTCGTTTTCCCAGGTGAGGAGGGCGTCGGTGAGGGCGCGGGGGTCAACCCGGCCGTCGGCGGCAAGGAGGCGGGCGAGGACGATGGCCTGCTCGGTGTCGTCGGTGATCATGCCCGCGGGCGCGCCCGCCGCGATGACTTGGCGAGGGCCGGCGGGGAGGAGGGAGTGGATGTGGCCGTAGTCGGCGCAGATGATGTCCGGGGGTAGGTCCTGCGTGGGCATACCAAGCGCGTCACCGATGGCCAAGCCCCACAGGCAGCCCTGCGCTCGCGAAAGAAGATTCATGTCCCGTCCTTACCTCGTGGCTACTTCCAGGGTAAGCCACGGGGCGGGGCGGGCGGGCCCGGTTTCGGCCCGAGGCGGGGCGCGCTGGTCTACTGGGATAGCAGGGCCGCGGCGTTCTCGCGGTCGATCACCACGACGTTGAACAGGCCCGCACTGACCGCCGCAGCGAGCGGCTCGGCCCGGTCGGCTCCCTCTGTGGCCACAATCCTCTGCGGAATTTGGCGGATTTCCTCCAGGGTTAAGCCGATGATGCGCTGGTCGAAGGCTCCAGCGACCGCGCGCCCGTCGGTATCGAAGAACCGGCCGCTGATATCCGACATGGCCCCGCGGCGCGCCAACTCGGCGAGCTCCACGTCATTAATCTCCGGCGCGAGCGCGGCCCGGTCCCAGGCGGAGCCGCCGAATCGGGTCCCGATGCCCGAGATAAAGACGTGGGCCTCGCGCGCTCGCCTCAGCACCTCGTTCGTCGCGTCGTTGCCAGCCAGCACCGAGGCAACCTCCGCATCGACGCCAACGAGCGGAGCGGCAAGCGCAAAGCTCTGCCCGTTTGTCCGATCCGCGAAGGCCTGCGCCACGTGATCGGGGTTGAGCGACCGATCGGCCCCGGCATACCCTCCCGATCCGGGCACGAAGGACACGCCCCGTGGGAAACTCTCGGCAGCAAAAGCGGGAAGCATCGCCACCGTCTGGGACGCCCCGATCGCCACCGCGGCCCCCTCCGCCAGCGCGGTCGCCAGGAACGACGCCGTCTCCCGGGCCACGTTCTCACGCGCGGCTTGTCCCGGGCCCAGCGCAGGCACGACCCGCGCAGCCTTCAGCCCGAACTTCTGTACAAGGGCCGCCTCGAGGTCCTCGTACGGCCGCGCGTCGCCATGGATGGAAATGGTGACAATGCCCAGCTCGCGGGCGCGCTCGACGTCTTCCCGTTCGAGCCGCTCCCCGCCGATCATCGGATCCTCAACACGCCACGCCTCACTGTCACGCCCCACCTGGGCGGCGCGTCCAAGGAAGCGGCGCGGATCGCCGCGCGGATTGGAGCCGAGGATATCCAGCGTTGGCTGAACGGCCAGACACCGAAAAACGCGGTCAACCCAGAGGTCTTAGAGGGCCGCTGAGGTTGAGCGCAACAGCGGCGCGTGCGAGTCACAAGACCCACACACGCCGCTTTCTTTACGCATATGCAACGCTAATCCCCCAGATGCAACACCAATTTCGCACTTTTTACCGTTGCACATTCCGGATGAGCGTTGCAGATACGAAGCCGGCGGGCCCGGCGGCGGGTGGGGTATTCGCCGGGTGGAGCCCCGGCGCCGGGCGCGAGCCCAACAGGCCCGGCGCTAGGCGCGAATCCCGGCGCCGAGCCCGCCTTCCGGCTACGTCAACCAGCCCAGCGGCACAGTGATGAGTCCGGGGAAGGCCACGAACAGCAGCACCAGCACGCATTGGGAGATGAGGTAGGGCAGCACGGTCTTGGCCACCGCCTCGATGCGCACGTTGCCCACAGCGCTCGCCACGTTCAGCGACGGCCCGACCGGCGGCGTGATCAGCCCCAGCACGTTGGCGAGGGTGAAGATAATGCCGAAGTACACCAGGTCCACGCCGGCCGTCTGCAGGACGGGGATGACGAGCGGGGTGAGGATGAGGATCGTGGGGATCACGTCGAGGATGAACCCGAGCAGGAACACGAAGATCATGAGCACCAGCACGAGCAGCTTCGGCTTGTCGATGAAGGGCTCCATGATCGAAGTGACCACGCCCGGCAGGCCCGAGATCGTCATGAAGTAGCCGGCCACCTGCGCGGTCGCGGCGAGGAACATGACGACGGCGGACATCTTCGCCGAGGACACGAGGGCACGGATGATCACCTTCATGTCGAGTTCGCGGTAGATGACGCCGCCCACGAACAGTGCGTACACGGCGGCGATGACGCCGGCCTCGGTGGCGGTGAAGACGCCGGAGCGCAGGCCCACGAGGATGATGACCGGCAGCAAGATCGCCCAGAAGGCACCGCCGAGGAGCTTGAGGAAGCCGAGCATGCCCGGCCACGGAACGTCCGAACGCACGGCGTCCTTACGGGAGACGAACCACCAGGTGGCCCCCATGAGTAGCACGAGGTAGAACGCCGGGACGATGCCGCCCATGAAGAGCTGGGTGATCGACACGCCCGCCGTCGCACCGTACACGATGAGCGGCACCGAGGGCGGCATGATCGGGGTGATGATGTTGGTGCCAGCCACCAGGCCGGCGGCCTTCTCGCGGTTGTAGCCGGAGTTGACCATCATCGGGATGAGGATCGCACCCAGCGCGGCCGTCGAGGCCACCGCCGAACCGACCAGGGCGCCGAACAGCATGGTCACCAGGATGGTGACATAGCCCAGTCCGCCGCGGATGCGTCCAACCGAGACGTTGGCCAGCGCGATGAGGCGCTGCGTGATACCGCCGCGGTTCATGAGCTCGCCCGTGAGGATAAAGAACGGAAGGGCCATCATCGACAGCGAGTCCGTGCCGCGCAGCAACTGCGTGGCAATGATCTGGGGATCAGTGGCGCTCCCACCGATCATGAGCGCCGACGCCGCACCCGAGAACAGCAGCGCGAACGCGATCGGAACACCGATCATGATGGCGGCGACGAGGAAGCCCGTCATCCCGCCCAGGATCGACATCCCCGATCGTGCAGTGAAAAGAATCTTGCTCATCGCCGCTCCTCCTTACCGTGGACGTGGCCCGTGTGCGAGCCGTGGTGCTCCGATCCGGTGCGCTCAAGCTCCTCGATCTCCGCGAGCGCCGCCTGCGCGCCGGCCTCGGCGTCGTCGTAGAGGGCCTCGGCCGAGTCGTCGTTCTGCGCCTGCAGCAGCTCCTCGATCGTGGTGCCGCGGATCATCCGCACGATGTTCGCCACCGCGAGAATGATGATCGCGACGCCGGTCACCGCACCCACGCCGCTGACAATCCAGCGCGGGAACTGGGTGGCCACCCAGCGATCGTTGAGCGACTGCTGAGCGAGCGAGATCGACCCCATCATGAGCAGATACATCACCCAAATGACGATGCCCTGCACAACCACGTACATCGCCTGCGCCGCGCGCAACGGCAACCGCTCGAGTAGGAAGTTCACGCCCAGGTGGCGGTTGTCACGGAAGGCGCCGATCGTGCCCAGGTAGACGAGGAAGATGAAGGACAGGCGCGCCACCTCCTCGGACCACGCAAGGCCTGAGTTAAAGATGAAACGCATGATGACGTTCACGAGCATGAGCCCCACCATGATGGCAAGGAAAATCGCCATGAGGTATTCGAGCGCCCGGAAGATTCTGTCTAGAGTTTTCGACATGTTAGTGCTCCAGAAAAGTGGTGGGGCGAGCCAGGCCCGCCCCACCGTGAGTCTTACTGAACGTCGCGGATACGCGCGGTCAGATCTTCAGCCCAGTCGTTCTCAGCAAGCAGCTTGTCCACGACCGGCTTGGTGGCCTCGATGAGGCGGGCGCGCTCGGCGTCGTCGATCTGCGTGACGGTCAGGCCCTTCTCCTCGAGGAACGAGCGCTCCTCGTCGACGGCGGAAATGTAGTTGGTCCACGCCTCCTCGGAGGCCTTGGCGGCGGCGTCGCGAACAACCCGCTGGAGCTCCTCGCTCAGACCGTCAAGGAAGTTGGCGGACGTGATCATCTCGAGGGTCGCCACGATGTGGTTCGACTCGTAGACGTACTTCTGCACCTCGTAGAAGCCCTCGGAGATGATGGTGACCATGCCGTTGTCCTGGCCGTCAACCACGCCTGTCTCGAGCGAGGTGAACAGGTCTCCCAGCGGGATGACCTGCGCCGACGCGCCCAGGTTCTCGGCCAGGCCGATGTGGATCTCATTGGAGGGCATGCGGAACTTCTGGCCGCGGAAGTCGTCGATCGAGGTCAGCGGCTTGGCAGAGGAGAAGGTGCGGGCCGAGTTCGGGCCCCATCCGAGGATGTAGGTGGTGGGGAAAGCCTCGTGGAAGTCGTCGCTCATCTCCTGGGCGATGTCTCCCGTCCACACGGCCTTTGCGTGCTCGAGGTCACGGTAGAGGAACGGCCAGTCCGAGATGAGCATCTTCGAGTACTCCTGGTTCATCGGGGTGCCGACGAGGACCATCTCGATCGTGCCGTTGCGCACGCCGTCCCACAGGTCGCCCTCGTTGCCGAGCTGGCCGGAGTGGTAGACCTCCGCCTTGAGCTTGCCGTCGGACTCCTCCTCGATCATGGGCACGAAGACCTCGTCGATCGCCTTGGCCATCGGGTGGCTGGCGGCCCAGTTCGAACCGATGCGGAAGGTGACGGTGCCGTCGCTAGAGGTGTTACCGCCGTCGTCCCCGCCGCACGCGGACAGGCTCAGCGCGAGGGTAGCCGCGGCAATCACGGAAATAATCTTCTTCATGGGGTTCTCCTTTGAATATCCACGCGTGTGATGCTGGTTGTGTTTAGGAAATCTTGATCATGACCTTGCTGGAGCCGGTCGTGCGATCGGCTGCAACGTTGAAAGCCTCGACGGCTTCTTCGATGGGGAATTCGTGGCTCATGAGCGGATCGACGTACAGGCCGTCGGCGAGCAGGGCGAGCGCCTGGTCCATCTCATCAACGAAGCGGAAAGAGCCGGCCCACGTGATCTCACGGGTGACGAGCTGGCCGAGCACCGCCTTGACCTCGTCAGCAGGCAGGTTGCCCACCTGAATGAGGAGGCCGCCGCGGGCAACCGCCTGGAGGACACCGCCGAGTGCACCCGGCGCGCCCGAGCTTTCGAAGACGACCTCGACGTCGCCCGGCAGCTTCTCCGTGCCGACCAGCACCGTGGCGTCCGCACCCAGCTCGCGAGCGCGCTTGAGGGCGGGCTCGGCCATATCGGCGGCGACGACGCGGGCCGCACCGAGCGCCTTCGCACCCGCGACGACGAGCAGCCCGATCGGGCCCGCGCCGTTGACGAGCACGGTCTTGCCCGCCACCCCGTCGGCCAGGTAGTCGCGGGTGCGGTTGATGGCGTGAAGCGCCACCGCGAGCGGTTCGGCCAACGCGGCACGCTTGAGGTCAAGCCCGGCGGGCAGGGGGCGTAGCTGATCAGCGCGCATCACCTTGAACTCGCACATGCCGCCGTCGGTGTGCGGGCGCATCGCGGCCGAGCCAAAGTAGCGCACGGACGGGTACAGGTTGTGGCGCTTCGCGATGTGCTCGGGGAGCACGTCGTCGCCCACCACGGTGGCCGGGTAGGCCGAGGCCTTCACGCCGACCAGCGCAGGGTCGACGTCGTCGCCAACCTCCACCACCGTGCCGGAGATTTCGTGCCCGAGCACGAGCGGATCGTGAAGGATGGCGGTTCCGGACGCACCCTTGAAGGCGTATCCGAGGTCGGAGCCGCAGATGCCGGCGTAGGCCACTTGCATAAGAACCTCGCCCGGGCCGGGCGTGGGGACAGGGACGGTGTCGACTCTCAAGTCGGCAGGGCCGTGCGCAACAACAGCTTTCATTTCGTTCATGTCTCGGCGCCTCCTTGCGCTTAAAATGACGTGCTCCAGGGCTAACATACCGCCTTACATCCTGGCTAGTATATAAGCTGATTTATAAGAAATCCAGTTTTGGACCATACTTGATATCAAGAATCGACGAGGATTGAGGCGCCATGACATCTAACGCGGGAGCCGTCTCCGCACGCCGCATCACCTACAACACGCTGCGCAACAGGATCATTAGCCTGGAACTGCCCCCGGGCTCACTCCTGTCCGAAAACGAACTCGCGCAGGCACTCGGCTGCTCACGCACTCCCGTCCGCGAAGCGCTCATCCTCCTCGCCGACAACGGGCTGGTCCACGTCGTCCCCCGCAAGGGCACGTTCGTCTCCAGCCTCAGCCTCGACGACATCCGTGACGCCCAATTCCTCCGCGAATCCGTCGAACTTCACGCGCTCGACTCCATCTCCTTCCCTTTGAACGACGACGTCGTGGCGCGGATCCACACGAACCTCGACCACCAGCACGAGTCGATCGAACGCGGCCCGTCCGAGTTCTTCTCCCTCGACGAGGAGTTTCACCAGCTGCTCCTCGAGCTCAGCGGGCACCGACGCCTGTGGCAGCAGGTGGCCGACTACAAGACCCACCTCGACCGCGCCCGCTTCCTCGGGCTGACCACGCGCGACTCCCTCGCCCGCTTCCACCAGGAGCACGTGCAGATCACTGAGTCCCTGCTCGCCGAGGACCTCGCGGCGGCCCACGCCACCCTGTGCGCCCACCTGCGGATCGTGCTCGATGACCTCAAGAACGCCATGACCCGCTACCCCGCGATCTTCAAGCTGACGGAATTGGCGGAGACCGACCTGTAACCAACTGGTGAGAAAAAGCAGTTTCATTGATAAAACCTGGCTTTTTGGCCCCAGACTCACGAGTTAGCCACGCCAGAGCCGCTGCCGGTAAGGGTCCGGCGCCGGGCGGCGAGCGGGGTGCAAAGCCCCGCCCTACCGTGCACTTATGGGCATGAACGCGCCAACCATTCCGCTAGTGAGCACAGCATCTTAGAATTGGATTATTGCTAGAACCCGTCAAAGGAGCAGGAATGAAACTGGCATTTGGTTGTGACCCCAACGCTTCGGAGCTGAAGGAAATCCTCATGGCGAAGGCCACTGAGCTTGGTCATGAAGTCGCTGATCTTGGATCCGACGATCCGATCTACGCCAACGTTGCTTTCGACGTCGCCACCGCGGTGGCCGGCGGCGAGTACGACCGCGGCATCCTCGTGTGTGGCACCGGCATTGGCGTGTCGATCGCAGCCAACAAGGTTGAGGGCGCGTACTGCGCCTGCATCCACGACGTCTACCAGGCCGAGCGCGCCGTCCTGTCGAACAACGCCAACCTCATCGCGATGGGTTCGCAGGTGATCGGCACCAAGCTGGCCGAGAAGCTTCTCGAGGAGTACCTCAAGTACACTTACGATCCCAACAGCCGCTCGAAGGACAAGGTCAATCGCATCTGCGAGTTCGAGCGCCAGTAACCACCGCGTCAAGCAAGCCGCCGGGCGGGGCATTGTCCCCCGCCCGGCGGCTTCGCGTTAGCCCACCGGTCCACCCACATCAATCCTCGCGCTGCCCGACCACCCGCGTTTATCGTCACCAAAAGTGTTTTGTGCACACCAAAATCGGCCATTTGAGTGACGAGAAAACACTTTGCGTGCCGTGAAAACGAAAGACGTGAAAGCTGAAAGGGAGGCAGGCACCCCCGCCGAAGGCCCAGCCCACGCGCGGCCCGGCCCCGGCTACTCGGGCACGACCGCGATCTTCACCCCTACCCGGTCGTGGAGCGCCTGGTAGGCGTCGGCCACACGGGAGAGGGGGAAGGTGTGGGTGACGATCTCGTCCACGTTGATCTTGCCCGCCTCGAGCAGTTTGATCGCGCGCTTGACGTCGCGCCGCCGGGCGTTGGACCCGCCGGTGACGGCCAGTTCCTTGTAGTGGATGAGGTTGGGCTCCAGCTCCGAGGTCGAGCCCTTGGGGAATCCGGCGAAGTAGCTGACACGCCCGCCGTCGGCGGCGAGTTCGAGCGCGTCCTGGGCAAGTGCTTCGGCGCCAATGCACACGATGACAACGTTGGCTCCGGCCCCGCCCGTCACCTCGGCCACGCGCGCGGGCAGCTCCTCCGGCCCCACGCCGATCGCGCCGAGCCGGTCCGCCACCTTCCGCCGCTCCTCGCCGCGGTTTGACACGAACACGTAACTTGCCCCAGAGGCGAGGGCGAGTTGGGCGTGGATGAGCCCGATGGGCCCGGCGCCGAGGATGGCCACGGTCTCCCCCGAGTTCACCTTGAATTGGTCGAGCCCGTTGAGGCAACACGAGATCGGTTCAGCGAGGCACAGGGCGCGCGGGTCGAGCTCGGCGTCGGTGAGGAACAGGTTCCCGCGGCGCAGTGCGCGTTCAGGCACGATCATGTATTCTTGCAGGCCGCCGTCGATCCCGTAGCCGAACAGTTCGAGGTTGAGGCAGAGGTGCTCGCGGTCAGCGAGGCAGTTGCGGCAGTACCCGCAGGAGACGACGATCGACACGGTGGCCTGCCGCCCCACTTCGAGGTCGGGCATGATGTCGATCGCGCCCTCCCCGATTGCGGCCACGCGGCCGGCGAGTTCGTGTCCGGGCACGACGCCGGGGCGCACGCCCGCCGTTTTCGCACCGGTGTAGAGCCGGTAGTCGGTGCCGCACAGGGTGTTGGCTTCGATCTTCAGCAGGACCTCGCCGGGGCCGGGTTCGGGGCGGTCCTTGGTGACGAGTTCGAGGTCGTGGGGTGCGTTGAGGTGGGCGGCGAGCATGTGTCCTCCTTGTGCCGGGGCCGGGGTGTACCGGTGGGGGCGGCGCCCGGCCGCCCCCACCGAGGGTTACTTGATGACGTGCGGGACTACCTTCATCAGGATAGCGAACGAGGTGGCGCCGGGGTCGGGCGTGCCCACCGACTTGTCTCCGTGCGTGCGAGCGCGGCCCTTCTTTGCGGCGAAGTTCGCGGTGCCCGCGGCGGCTTCTTCGGCGGCGTCGGCGGCGTCGGCCCACGCGTCCACGAGTTCGGCGTCGGTGCCGGCGAGCGCGTCGGCGAACGGTTCGGAGGCGTCCACGATGGTCTTGTCGCCCACCGCGGCCCCGCCCATGGTGACGAAGGATCGCACTCCGTCGACGACAGCGGCCTTGACTCCCGCGTCATCCGTCGCGGCGTCGTCGGACAGGCCCGCTCCGACCTTGGCGAGCGCCCCGCCCCATAGTGCACCGGCGGTTCCGCCCGCGCCCTCGGACCAGGCGGCTCCCGCCCGGGCGAGCAGGGTGCGAGCTCCAGCTCCGGCCTCGACGGCCTCGCGCGCGGCCTTGGCCGCCGCCGTAGCGCCGAGCACCATGCCCTGGCCGTGGTCGCCGTCGCCGGCGACGGAGTCCATGTGCCCCAGTTCGTGCTCCACCTCGCGCGCCCGCTCCTCGAACGCGGCGAGCACGCGGGCGATCACCTTGGCCTGCTCGGCCGACTCCGGGGCGCCCGCCTCGATCTCGGCCTGCTCTTCGTCGGCAACGACCCGCCGCTCCGCCGAGCCCGCATCCACGCTACCCACCCGGTAGGCGGGGGTGTCGGCGGGGGCGAGCCAGAGTCGCTCGAGTTCGTCGTCGAGGAACATGAGCGACAGGGAGATACCGGCCATGTCGAGCGAGGTGACCTGCTCATCTACCACCGGGCCCACGATGGTCAGCCCGCGATCTTCGAGCATGCGCTTAACAGCCCCGTAGAAGACGAACATTTCCTCGTACTTCGTGGCGCCCAGGCCGTTGACCAGCACGGCCACCCGGCCTTCGTAGCCGGCCTCGCCGCGGGCGGGCTCCTCCTCGAGGAGTTTGTCGATGATCATCGCGGCGATGTCGTCGCAGCTCATCATCTCGTGCTCGGAGATGCCGGGCTCGCCGTGGATGCCCAGGCCCAGGCCGAACGTGCCGGGTGCCACCTCGAACAGCGGCTCGGTGGCGCCGGGGAAGGTGCAGCCGGTGAAGGCCACGCCGAGCGTGCGCGTGCGGGCGTTGGCGCGGACGGCCACCGCTTCGACGTCGTCGATGCTCATCCCCTCGGCGGCCGCGGCGCCGGCGGCCTTGACCACCAGCAGGTCGCCAGCGATCCCGCGCCGATCCAGGTGGTTCTCAGGCGTGTTGGAGGCGATGTCATCAGAAATCGTAAAGATGCGCACATCCTGGCCCTCGGCGCGCAGCTGTTCGGCGGCGTTGCCGAAGTGGAGGACGTCGCCGGCGTAGTTGCCGAACATGATGATGGTGCCACCGCCGTTATCGGCGGCCCGGCACACGGACGTGGCCTGCGAGGCCGACGGCGAGGAGAAGATGTTGCCGCACACAGCACCGTGCGCCATGCCCTGGCCCACCCAGCCGGCGAACGCCGGGTAGTGGCCCGAACCGCCGCCGACGACGATCGACACCTCCCCCTTCGGCGAGGCTCCCGTCCGCACGACTCCGCCGTGAACGGGCTGGACGTAGGTTGAGTATGCTGCGGCGAAGCCTGCCACGGCCTCCGCCGGGAACTTTTCTGGATCGTTGACGAGGAACGTCATTGTTCTGTCCTTTCTAAGGGGTTGTCGGATGTGCTGGGTGCGGATACGGGGGTGGCGTGGGCCGGCCCGGCGCAACGCCCGAGGGCTGGTCCCCCTTGCGCGCCGCCAGTCTCACGCGGGGCAGAGCAACGGCGGGTGCGGCACCCTGCCGCACCCG